>DATCWZ010000676.1:0-9924 GCA_036566065.1 Streptomyces sp.
CACCGGCGGCGGCCCGGGCGCGATGGAGGCGGCGAACCTGGGCGCGTACGCGGCCCCGCACTCCGACGCGATGCTGGACAAGGCGTGCGAACTCCTCGCCGCCGTGCCGTCGTTCACACCGTCGGTCACCGACTGGGCGAAGGCCGCGTTCGAGGTGCGGGAGCGCTGGCCGGACGGCGGCCCGTCGGTCGCGATCCCGACCTGGTTCTACGGTCACGAGCCGCCGAACGCGTTCGCGGACGGGATCGCCAAGTACTTCGCCAACGCGGTCCGTGAGGACGGGCTGCTGGCCCGCGCGACCGCGGGCGTGATCTTCCTGCCGGGCGCGGCGGGCACCGTACAGGAGGTCTTCGACAACGCGACGCCGAACTACTACGAGTCGCGTTCGGCCCCCACCCCGATGGTGCTGGTGGGCCGTGACCACTGGACGCGGAAGCTGCCGGTCTGGCCGCTGCTGCGGGCGCTGGCCGACGGCCGGTCCATGGAGGCCCGGATCGCGCTCGTCGACACGGTGGAGGAGGCGCCGGAGGCACTGGCCCGGCTGGCCGAGGCTGACTGACCGCTTCCGTACCGTCAGAGCGTGGTGAGGCGGGCGGCGAGCGCGTCGAAGAAGGCGTCCCAGCCGTCCTCGGCCGCCGCGTACTGCTCGGGTGTCAGATGGCCGCCGCGCTGCTGGAACAGCATCTCGGTGCTCGCGCGGCCTGTCTCGGTGAGCGTGACGGTGACGGTCGCCGTGCCCGCGGACGTGCCCCCGTCCAGCAGGGTGAAGACCAGCCGTTCAGGGGCGGCCACCTCCCGGTAGACGCCGTGGAAGGGCATCTCCGCGCCCGGCACCACGATGACCAGGCTCCAGGCACCGCCGGGCCTGACGTCCATCGACACCCGGTCGAGCGGCACGTCGGCCTCGCCGCCGTACCAGGCGGCGAAGTGCTCCGGGGTCGTCCAGGCCCGGTAGACCGCCTCCCGCGGGGCGTCGAGGACACGGATGATGTCGATGCCCTCGCGTGCCGACTCGGTCATGATCCCTGCTCCTTTCCGGGGCGCCGTGTCCAGGGGACCAGGCTCCGGGGAGCGCCGCCAGTCGGGCACGCGGCCCCCGCCGGTCAGGCCGGGTGTTCCGGGGGCAGGACCAGCGTTTCCGCCACGTCGAACGTCACGCCCACCAAGTCGCCCTGCTCCGGGGCGTCCCGCAGCGCGCACTCCGCCTCCAGCGCGGGCCCGCCGGAAGGGTGCAGGACCACCGCGACCCGGTGGCCCCGGAAGGTGCGTGCGCCGACCGTGCACGGAAGCCCGTCCCCGGGGCCGACGATCCGCACCCCGGACGCCCGCACCAGGAGACTGCGGGCCCCCTGCGGCGAGCCGTCGGGGACGGGCACCTTGCCCCACGCCGTGTCGGCCGCCACCCCCGTCACCGTCGCGTCCACCACATTGGCGAAGCCCAGGAACCGGGCGACGAACGCGTCGGCGGGGCGCTGCCAGATCTCCAGCGGGGTTCCCGCCTGGGCGATCCGCCCCTCGCGCATCACCACGACCCGGTCGGCGAGCGCGAACGCCTCGCCCTGGTCGTGGGTGACCGCGAGCACCGTCGTACCGAGCCGGGCGAACAGGGTGCGCAGTTCGACGACGAGCCGCTCGCGCAGGCCGCGGTCGAGCTGCCCCAGGGGCTCGTCCAGCATCAGCAGCTTCGGGCGGGGCGCCAGCGCCCTGGCCAGCGCGACGCGCTGCTGCTCGCCGCCCGACAGCGCGTCCACGGCGCGGTGCCCGGCGCCGGGAAGGCCGACCAGGTCGAGGAGTTCGCCGACCCTGCGCTCCCGGTCCGCCCGGCTCACGCCGCGCATCCGCAGGCCGAACGCCACATTGGCGGCGGTGTCCCGGTGCGGGAAGAGCTGATGGTCCTGGAACATCAGGCCGACGCCGCGCCGGTGCACGGGCACCGCCGCCTGGTCGGCGCCGTCCAGGAGCACCCGGCCGCCGTCCAGCGGCTGCAGCCCGGCGACCACCCGGAGGAGGGTCGACTTCCCGCTGCCGCTCGGTCCGAGCACACACACGATCTCGTGGTCGGCGACGTCCAGGCCGACCGCGTCCAGGGCGGTCCGGTGTCCGAACCGTACGGTGGCCGACTCCACTGCCAGCATCTAGAACTCCCCGGATCGGTCGGTACGGATACGTTCGAGCAGCAGCAGCGACACGGCGCACACCAGCATCAGGATGGTGCTGAGGGCCATCGCCTGCCCGTAGTTGAGCTCCCCCGACCGCCCCAGCAGCCGGGCCACCGCGACCGGCAGCGTCGGATTGTCGGGGCGGGCGATGAACACGGTCGCGCCGAACTCCCCGAGCGACACGGCGAAGGCGAAACCCGCCGCCACCAGCAGCGCCCTGCGCACCAGCGGCAGATCGACCTCGCGCCAGGCGCGCAGCGGTGAGGCCCCGAGGACGGCCGCCGCCTCCCGCAGCCGCTCGTCCACCGCACGGAGGACGGGCAGCATGGAGCGTACGACGAAGGGCACGCCCACCAGCGCCTGGGCGAGCGGGACGAGGATCCAGGACGTCCGCAGATCCAGCGGCGGCTTGTCGAGCGTGATCAGGAAGCCGAAGCCCACGGTGACCGCGGACACCCCGAGCGGCAGCATCAGCAGTGCGTCGAATCCGCGTACGAGCCTGCCGGCCCGCCTGGTCAGCGCGGCGGCGGCCAGTCCGCCGACCACCAGCGCGATGCCGGTCGCGACCAGGGCGTACCGCAGGGAGTTCCACACCGCTTCGAGCGGCGGGACGAGGAAGGTGGAGCCGTTGGCGTCGGCGGAACCCAGGGCGCGGTAGAAGGCGAGGCCGTAGCCGCCCGTCGTACCGAAGGAGCGTTCCACCAGTACGCCGAGCGGCAGCAGGAGCAGCAGGAGGACGCTCAGCAGCACCCCGCCGAGCAGGGCCCGCTGTCCGGCGCCGCGCGGGCGGCGGGAGGTCCGGGCGGGGTCGACGAGTCTCAGCGCGGTCTCCCGGCGCCGTACGGTCCAGGCGTGCAGGGCCAGGATCGCGCCGACCGCGGCGAACTGCACCAGGGTCAGTACGGCGGCCGTCGGAAGGTCGAGCAGTTGCGCGGTCTGCCGGTAGATCTCCACCTCCAGCGTCGAGTAGCCGGGGCCGCCGAGGATCTGGACGACGGCGAAGGAGGTGAAGGTGAACAGGAAGACCATCAGGGCGGCGGCGGCCACGGCGGGGCCGAGGGCGGGCAGGGTGACGCGGCGCCAGGCGGCGAACCGTCCGGCGCCGAGCACCCGGGCGGCCTCCTCCTGACGCGGGTCGAGCTGCGACCACAGGCCGCCGACCGTCCGTACGACCACCGCGTAGTTGAAGAAGACGTGGGCGAGCAGGATCGCCCACACCGTGGTGTCCAGCCGGACGCCCCAGAGTTCGTCGAGGAACCCGCCGCGGCCCAGCAGCGCCAGGAACGCCGTCCCCACGACCACGGTCGGCAGGACGAACGGCACGGTGACGACGGCTCGCAGCAGCCGCTTGCCGGGGAAATCGAAGCGGGCGAACACATAGGCGCCGGGCATCGCGATCACCAGGGTGAGCGCGGTGGAGGCGAGCGCCTGCCAGAGGGTGAACCACAGCACGTCCAGGATGTCCGGCCGGCTCAGCACCTCGCCGATCCGGCCGAACCGCCAGTGGCCCCCCGCCTTCAGCCCCCGGCCGACGATCGCGGTGACGGGGTAGGCGAAGAACAACACGAAGAACGCGGCAGGCACGGCCATCAGGCCGAGCCGTACCGCGTTCCCGCGCCGCCCGCCCCGCAGGCCCGGGCGACCGGGCTCCGAGCGGGTCGTTACTTCACCACGAGCGAGGACCATGACTGGACCCACTGCTCACGGTTCGCGGCGATCTTGTCGGGGGCAACGGTCGCCGGCTTCTCGACGGTCACGCCGAACTTCGTGAAGATCTCCGGCAGCTTCGCGTCCTTCACCACCGGGTTCACGAACATGTTCAGCGGCATGTCCTCCTGGAACTGCTTGCTGATCAGGAAGTCCAGCAGGGCCTTGCCGCCCGCCTCGTTCTTCGCGCCGTCCAGCAGCCCGGCGAACTCGGTCTGGCGGAAGCAGGTCCCGGTGGAGACGCCGGTCGGGGCCTCCTTCGGCTGCGGCTTCGCGTACAGCACCTCGACGGGCGGGCTCGACGCGTACGACACCACGAGCGGCCGGTCCGCGTGGGCCTTCTTGCCGCCCGCCGAGCCGGAGAACTCGTCGTTGTACGCCTGCTCCCAGCCGTCGACGACCTTGACGCCGTTGGCCTTCAGCTTCTTCCAGTAGTCCTTGTAACCGTCCTCGCCGTGCGTGGCGATGGTGCCGAGGAGGAAGCCGAGGCCGGGCGAGGACGTCGCGGCGTTCTCGGTGACCAGCAGGTTCCGGTACGCGGGCTTCAGCAGGTCGTCGAAGGTCTGCGGGGGTGCCAGCTTCTTGTCCGCGAAGTACTTCTTGTCGTAGTTGACGCAGATGTCACCGCTGTCGACCGGGGTGACCCGGTGCTTGTCCGCGTCGAGCTGGGCGTCGGCGGCGACCCGGTCCAGGCCCTTCGCCTCGTACGGGGTGAACAGGCCGTTGTCCAGGGCGCGGGAGAGCAGCGTGTTGTCGACGCCGAAGAACACATCGCCGCGCGGCGAGCCCTTGGTGAGGATCTCCTGGTTGAGCGCGGCGCCCGCGTCACCGCTCTTGAGCACCTTGACCGTGTAGCCGGTCTCCTTGGTGAACGCCTTCAGTACGGCGTCCGACGCGTTGAAGGAGTCGTGGCTGACCAGGGTGACGGTCTTGGAGCCGGGGGCCTTGGTGCCGCTCGTCGCGGAGTCCTTGCCGTCGGAACTCCCGCAGCCCGCGAGCACGGACACGCCTAGTGCGGCGGCCAGTGTGCTCGCGGCGATTCTCTGGGTGGTACTCATTCATTCCTCCTGGGGGTGACCAGGAAGAGACGCGGCCCCGCCCGCTCGGGGGGAGCGGGCAGGGCGCAACAGCTTGAGTAATGACCGAACTTCCTACCCGGAATGACCCGGGCGAGGTTCAGAGGGTCTGCGGCCATCCGTCTACGGTGCCGCACTCTCAGCGCTGTGGCGCTCCCCTGTCGGAATATGAAGTTGATTTCAAGCCCAGGCTACACGTCCCGTTCTCGGCCTCAGCGCTCGGCTGCCGCAAGCTGGCCGCACGCCCCGTCGATCTCCTGGCCGCGGGTGTCCCGGACGGTGACAGGCACGCCGTGGGCCGCGATCGCCTCGACGAACGCCTTCTCGTCCTCGGGCCGTGACGCGGTCCACTTGGAGCCGGGCGTCGGGTTCAGCGGGATCAGGTTGACGTGGACGCGCTTGCCGCGGAGCATCCGGCCGAGCCGGTCGCCCCGCCACGCCTGGTCGTTGATGTCGCGGATGAGCGCGTACTCGATGGAGATACGGCGGCCGGATTTCGCCGCGTACCCCCACGCGGCGTCCAGCACCTCCCCCACCTTCCAGCGGGTGTTGACCGGTACGAGGGTGTCGCGCAGCTCGTCGTCCGGAGCGTGCAGCGAGACGGCGAGGCGGCACTTGAAGCCCTCGTCGGCGAAGCGCAGCATGGCCGGGACCAGTCCCACCGTGGAGACGGTGATCCCGCGCTGGGAGAGGCCGAGGCCGTCCGGCTCGGGGTCGGTCAGCCGCCGGATCGCGCCGACCACGCGGTTGTAGTTGGCGAGCGGTTCACCCATGCCCATGAAGACGACGTTGGACAGCCGCGCCGGGCCGCCCGGGACCTCGCCGTCGCGCAGCGCCCGCATGCCGTCCACGATCTGGTGCACGATCTCGGCGGTCGACAGATTGCGGTCGAGGCCGGCCTGCCCGGTCGCGCAGAACGGGCAGTTCATCCCGCATCCGGCCTGCGAGGAGATGCACATCGTCACCCGGTCCGGATAGCGCATGAGGACGGACTCGACGAGTGTCCCGTCATGCAGCCGCCACAGGGTCTTACGGGTGGTGTCGTCGTCGCAGCTCACGTGCCGCACCACGGACATCAGGTCGGGGAACATCGCCTCGGCCAGCTTGCTCCGGGACGCGGCGGGAATGTCGGTCCACTCGGCCGGGTCGTGCGCGTACCGCGCGAAGTAGTGCCGCGACAACTGCTTGGCGCGAAACGGCTTCTCGCCGGTCGCGGCGACTGCTTCCTTGCGCTCTTCGGGTGTGAGGTCGGCGAGATGCCTCGGCGGCTTCTTGGCTCCGCGGGGCGCGACAAACTGGAGTTCTCCGGGCTTAGGCATGGTTCATCCAGTGTCGCAGATGGGCGGCGGGAGCTCGCCGCCCTGTGGACAACCGGATCCCGCACGCGTCACCGCAGGTCAGGTGCTGTACGGGCGGGCTCAGCCCGATCCGACGAACAGCACGAGGAGCAGCCAGACGACCGGCGCGGTCGGCAGCAGCGAGTCGAGCCGGTCCATGATGCCGCCGTGGCCCGGCAGCAGCGTGCCCATGTCCTTGATGCCGAGGTCCCGCTTGATCATGGACTCGCCGAGGTCGCCGAGGGTGGCGCTGGCGGCCACCGCGAGACCGAGCAGCAGTCCCTGCCACCAGCGGCCGCCGTCGATCAGGAACTGCGTGCACAGCGCCCCCGCGACCATCGCGAAGGCGATGGCACCGAAGAGGCCCTCGCGGGTCTTGCCGGGGCTGATGCGCGGTGCGAGCTTGTGCGAGCCGAAGCGCCAGCCGACGGCGTAGGCGCCGGTGTCGCTGACGACGGTCAGCAGGAGGAAGGTCAGCACCCGCCACGAGCCGTCGTCCTCGGCGAGCATCAGCGCGACGAAGGTGGCCAGGAACGGCACGTAGAACAGGGCGAAGACACCCGCGGTGACGTCCTTGAGGTAGCCCTCGGGCGGCTCGGTCATCCGCCAGACGAGCACGGCGAGCGCGGTGAGTGCCATGGCGACCCAGGCGCCCTCCGCGTCCCGTACATAACCGGCGACGATCATGGCGGCGCCGCCGACCGCGAGCGGGATCAGCGGCGCGTTGATGCCCTTGCGCTCCCTGAGGCGCGAGGTGAGCTCCCAGAGCCCGACGACGACGGCGACCACGACGACACCGATGAAGACGGCCTTCACGATGAAGAGCGAGCCGACGACGACGGCGCCGAGCGCCACGCCCACCCCTATGGCGGCGCGCAGATCACGCCCCGCGCGCTTCTTCTGGGGCGGGGGCGGCGGGGTCGGGGTGGCCATGGGCTCCTGCGGCTTCTCGTCACGGAACAGGGGGCCGCCGGCGCCGGCAGGACCCGCCGGGGCGGCCCGCATCTCGGGCCTGCCCCGGGAACCGGCTCCCTGCGGGGCGCCCCAGGAAGAGTCGTTCATCAGACTTCGAGCAGCTCGGCTTCCTTGTGCTTCAGCAGCTCGTCCACCTGTGCGACGTACTTCGCGGTGATGTCGTCGAGCTCCTTCTCCGCGCGGCGGACCTCGTCCTCGCCGGTCTCCTTGTCCTTGACGAGCTTGTCGAGGGCTTCCTTGGCCTTGCGGCGGACGGCGCGGATCGAGATCTTGGAGTCCTCGGCCTTGGTCCTGGCGACCTTGATGAACTCCTTGCGGCGGTCCTGCGTGAGCTCGGGGAACGTCACGCGGATGATGTTGCCGTCGTTGCTGGGGTTGACGCCGAGGTCGGAGTCACGGATCGCCTGCTCGATGTTGCGCAGCGCGGTCTTGTCGAACGGAGTCACCACGGCCATGCGCGGCTCGGGCACCGCGAACGAGGCGAGCTGATTGATCGGGGTCAGCGCGCCGTAGTAGTCGGCGACGATCTTGTTGAACATCGCCGGGTGCGCGCGGCCGGTCCGGATCGCGGCGAAGTCCTCTTTCGCGACGACGACGGCCTTTTCCATCTTCTCCTCGGCTTCAAGGAGGATTTCTTCGATCACCACGTGCTCCTGCGTGTCTTGAACGAGCCCGAATCACCGGGCCCTGCGGATCCTGCGTCGCGTCCTCACCTGCACGGTGTCCGACCGGCAGGCCGTTGTCCATCCTCCGGGTCGTCAGGCCCGGGTGCTCTCGTCGCTCACGAGCGTGCCGATCTTCTCACCCTTGACCGCGCGGGCGATATTGCCGGCCGCCGTCAGCTCGAAGACGAGGATCGGGAGCCGGTTGTCACGGCAGAGGGTGATGGCCGTGGCATCGGCGACCTTGAGGTTACGGGTGAGCACCTCGCCGTACTCCAGCGCGTCGAACTTGACCGCGTCGGGGTTGGTCTTGGGGTCGGAGTCGTAGACCCCGTCGACGCCGTTCTTGCCCATGAGCAGGGCCTCGGCGTCGATCTCCAGGGCGCGCTGGGCCGCGGTCGTGTCGGTGGAGAAGTACGGCATGCCCATGCCCGCGCCGAAGATGACGACGCGCCCCTTCTCCAGGTGCCGGACGGCGCGGAGCGGGATGTACGGCTCGGCGACCTGGCCCATGGTGATGGCGGTCTGGACGCGCGAGTCGATACCCTCCTTCTCCAGGAAGTCCTGCAGTGCCAGGCAGTTCATGACGGTGCCGAGCATGCCCATGTAGTCGGACCGGGCCCGGTCCATGCCGCGCTGCTGGAGTTCGGCGCCGCGGAAGAAGTTGCCGCCGCCGATGACGACCGCGATCTGCGCACCGTCCCGTACGACCGCCGCGATCTCGCGCGCGATGGCGTGTACGACATCGGGGTCCACGCCGAGACCCCCGCCGCCGGCGAACGCCTCGCCGGACAGCTTCAGCATGAAGCGCCCGGACACCTTGCCGTCTTCATGGCGCTTGTGGTCAGCCTGGATGGCGTCCGCGTCCTTGTTCATGGAGATTCTCCTCGTGCGCATACGAAGAAGGCCATTGCCGGTGGGTCTGGTGTCCCTCAGCGGCAATGGCCTCCTCGTCAGATCTGCGGTCGTCCGGCATCAGTGCGGCCGTCGACTGCACAAGACCCTATCGGGTCCACCGTTGTCCGCGGACGGACTCAGATGCCGACCTTGATGCGCGCGAAGCGCTTCAGGGAGACACCGGCCTCGTCCAGGACCTTCTGGACGGTCTTCTTGGGGTCCTTGGCGAAGGGCTGGTCCACCACGACGACATCCTTGAAGAAGCCGTTGACACGGCCCTCGATGATGCGCGGAAGGGCGGCCTCGGGCTTGCCCTCCTCGCGGGAGGTCGCCTCGGCGACACGGCGCTCGTTCTCGACCGTCTCGGCCGGGACGTCATCGCGGCTGAGGTACTTCGGGGCGAAGGCGGCGATGTGCTGCGCGACCTCCTTGCCGACCTGGGCGTCGGCCTTGTCCAGCTCGACCAGCACACCGACCTGCGGCGGGAGGTCGGGCATGGTGCGGTGCATGTACGCGGCCACGTAACCGCCGGTGAACTGCGCGAAGCGGTCCAGGACGATCTTCTCGCCGAGGTTGGCGTTGGCCTCGTCGACGTACGCCTGGACGGTCTTGCCGGCCTCGATCTCGGACGCGAGCAGCGCCTGGATGTCGGCGGGGGACGTCGCGGCGACGTGGGCGGCGAGCGCGTTCGCGACGGCCTGGAACTTCTCGCCCTTGGCGACGAAGTCCGTCTCGCACTTCAGCTCAAGCAGGACGCCGGAGGTCTTGTCCTCGGAGATGAGGGAGACCAGGGCGCCGTTCTCGGCGGAACGGCCCTCGCGCTTGGCGACGCCCTTCTGGCCCTTGATACGGAGGGCCTCGACGGCCTTCTCGACACTGCCGTCGGCCCCTTCGAGTGCCTTCTTGCAGTCCATCATGCCGGCGCCGGTCAGCTCGCGGAGCTTCTTGACGTCAGCGGCGGTGTAGTTCGCCATGAGTCTGTGTTTCTCTCTCGAAGTCTGAAAGATCTACGGGTGAACGGCGGAGACGGTGCCCGCGGCACCGGCCCCGCCGTCTTCAGCCGTGACGGGTGTCAGGCCTGCTCGGCGTCCGCGGCCGGGGCCTCGGCGGC
>DATCWZ010000204.1:0-6534 GCA_036566065.1 Streptomyces sp.
GTGCTCGTCGCGCCTGGCCAGTTCCAGCAGCCCGTCCAGCCGGTAGGCGTGGTCGTCCATGTCGGCGTGCAGGTCGCCGACCTCCGCGTACCGCACGGGCATGGTCCTGATGTCGAAGTCCCGCGGCTCGGCGTCGTCCAGTTCCTCCCAGCGCAGCGGCGCGGAGACCGGGGCGTGCGGGAACGGCCGTACTGAGTAGGCGGAGGCGATCGTGCGGTCCCGGGCCGTCTGGTTGTAGTCGACGAAGATCCGCTCGCCCCGTTCCTCCTTCCACCAGGCGGTCGTCACCCGGTCGGGCATACGGCGTTCGAGCTCGCGTCCGGCCGCGATGGCGGCCCGCCGGACCTGCGTGAAGGTCCACTCGGGCACGATGGGGACGAAGACGTGGATGCCACGCCCGCCGGACGTCTTGGGCCAGCCCCGCAGGCCGTGGTCGTCCAGGACGGACCGCAGCTCATGGGCGACAATCACCGCGTCGGCGTAGTCCGTCCCCGGCTGTGGGTCGAGGTCGATGCGCAGCTCGTCGGGGTGCTCGGTGTCGCCGCTGCGCACCGGCCAGGGATGAAAGGTGAGGGTGCCGAGATTGGCGGCCCATAGGACGGCGGCGACTTCTGTGGGGCAGATCTCGTCGGCGTGCCGACCGCTGGGGAACTCGATGCGGGCGGTGGGAATCCAGTCGGGAGTGTTCTTCGGCGCCCGCTTCTGATAGAAGAAGTCCCCTTCGACCCCGTCGACGAAGCGCTGCAAGGTCGTCGGCCGGTCGCGCAGCGCACGGAGGACCCCGGGCCCCACGGCCAGCAGGTATTCGGCCACGTCCCTCTTGGTGTAGCCCTTCGCCGGGAAGTACACCTTGTCCGGGCTGGACAGCCGTACGGGCCGCCCGTCCGCGTCCAGCTCCACCGCTGCTCCCGCTGCTCCCATGTCGGCCACCGTAGGCCGGGCTCACATATGGCGCATATCGGGAGACGTGCCGCGGGGTATGGGTGAGAATCGGGCCATGGACCTGCCGGTGATGCCTCCCGTGAAACCGATGCTCGCCAAATCCGTGAAGACCATTCCGCCGGGTATGCGGTACGAGGCGAAGTGGGACGGCTTCCGGGCGATCGTGCACCGGGACGGCGACGAGGTGGTGATCGGCAGCCGGACCGGCAAGCCGCTCACCCGCTACTTCCCGGAGCTGGTCACGGCCGTGCGGGACAATCTGCCGCCGCGCTGCGTGATCGACGGAGAGATCGTCGTGGCGCACGGCGACCGGCTGGACTTCGACCGGCTCAGCGAGCGCATCCATCCGGCCGACTCCCGGGTGCGGATGCTGGCCGAGCAGACCCCGGCCAGTCTGGTCGCCTTCGACATCCTGGCGCTCGGGGACGAGTCTCTGCTCGCCACCCCGCAGTCGGACCGCCGCCCGCTGCTGGAGGAGGCCCTGCGCTCGGCGTCGCCGCCGGTGCATCTGGCGCCCTCCACCACGGACCTGGCCGTGGCTCAGCAGTGGTTCGACCATTACGAGGGCGCGGGGCTCGACGGCGTGGTCGCCAAGCCGCTCGATCTGCCGTACAAGCCCGATGTCCGCGCGATGTACAAGATCAAGCATGAGCGGACGGCCGACTGTGTGGTGGCGGGATACCGCTTCCACAAGAGCGGCCCCGTCGTCGGTTCGATGCTGCTCGGTCTGTACGACTCCGAGGGGGCGCTGCAGCACGTGGGGGTGTGCGCGGCGTTCTCGATGAAGCGGCGCGGGGAGCTCGTGGAGGAGCTGGAGCCGCTGCGCATCGATCCCGCCGACCATCCCTGGGCGCAGTGGTCGCGGGCGGAGGCGCACGAGAGTGCCCGGCTGCCGGGGGCGCCGAGCCGCTGGACGGGCAAGAAGGACCTGTCATGGATCGCGCTGCGTCCCGAGCGGGTGTGCGAGGTGGCGTACGACCATATGGAGGCGGACCGATTCCGTCACACCACACAGTTCCGACGGTGGCGGCCGGACCGCACGGCGTCCAGTTGCACCTATGCGCAACTGGAGGAAGTGGTGCGGTACGACCTGTCCGAGGTTTTGTCGGGCGGTTGACGCGACCGGGGTCAGGCGGGGGTGGTCGCGCAGGGGTCGTCGGACGGGTCCGGTGCCGGGGCGTCCGGGGCGGTCGGGGAGGCGGTGGGGCAGTCCGGTTCGGAGGTGCTGGGGTCGGGGGATGTGGTGGGGGTGGGGTCCTCCGGTGTGGTGGTCGGATCCGGTGACGTGGAGGGGCCGGGGTCCGGGTCGGCTGGAGCGGTGTCCGTCGGATCGGGGCTGGGCCCGGGGGCCGTGGTACTAGTGGGTGACGGGCTTGTGGGCGACGGGCCCGTAGGTGACGGCCCGGGCGAGGCGGAGGGGCCCGGTGTATGGCTGGGCTGCGGGCCGATGACAATGCCGCCGGTGCCGCCGACCGGAGCCTCGGGTTCGGCCGGAGCGCCCGCTCCCGGGCTCCTCGGAATCACGCCGTGGCCGTCGGCCACCGGGTGGCTGCCCTTGCGGTAGAACTCCAGCCAGGACAGCACCGTACGCAGATAGGTGTCCGAGTGGTTGTAGCTGAGAATCGCCCGGTCGAGATCGCTCCGTACGGACAGGTCGCGAGGTCCCGCGCACAGATAGTGGCCCGCGGCGAGTGCGGCGTCGTAGATGTTGTTGGGGTCCTTACGCCCGTCACCGTTGCCGTCGTCGCCCCAGTGGGCCCAGGTGGACGGGATGAACTGCATCGGGCCGACCGCCCGGTCGTAGCGGGTGTCCCCGTCGTACACGCCGCCGTCGGTGTCGGCAACGAGGGCGAAGCCCGCCCCGTTGAGGACGGGGCCCAGGATGGGGCCGATCGTGGTGCCCGCCGCGTCAACCCGGCCGCCGCGCGCCTGCCCGGACTCGACCTTGCCGATCGCGGCAAGTAACTGCCAGGGCAGATGGCAGCCCGGGTCGCTGTGCCCGAGTCCGCTCTGGGCGGCCCGGTAGGCGGCGAGGACGGTGGCGGGTATGCCCGCCTCGGCCCAGGCGTGGAGGGCCTGCGGACCCGGATGCGTACCGGCCTTCGGCGGGTCCGGTGACCGCAGCGGCGGCAGTTCCGTGTGGTACGCGTCGTCGTTGGGCACCTGCGTCCAGACCACGTCGTCCGCCGCTGCGGCCCTGTGTTCCCTGTGTACGGCGCCAGTGCCGCCCGGCGCCTGGGAGGCGGTGAGCGCGGCCATCGCGGCGACGGCGGTGGCCGTGCCGGTGAGCCCGCGGCGCATCGTGCCGGAAATCCTCATGCGTGCGCTCCTCCCCCGGTCACCGGGTGAACGTGTCGATGTCGGCGATGCGCCAGGTGTCGCCCTTGCGGACCGCTTCCACCGCGAACATGGCCGCCGCGTAGGCCGTCTCCGCGTCCTTGCCCGTACGGGTGTTGCTCTGGTCGGCGAAGATCAGCACCCGGGCCCGGTCGCCGTCGAGCAGCTCCACGCCCGCCTCGGTGACCGTCGTGGTGAGGACGAGCTTCTGCCGCGGTGCCTGCGCCCGGACCTGGGCGAGCATGTCCTTGTGCTGCTGCACCGCTCTGCCGGTCAGATAGGTCCTGGCCGCCCGGTCGGCCTTGGCGGGTGAGGCGTAGTCGTACGAGAACACGGCACCGGCGGCCGCGGTGATCTGGCCCTTGACCTCGCTCGTCGTACTGATGTCGGTGAGGGCGGTGTTCTGCCGGCCCGGTTCGTCGCGCAGGCTCCCGGCGGAGGTGAAGGACCAGGCGGCGAAGGCGCCGAGGAGGACGGTGAGGGCGCACAGTGCGGCCGGGACCGGGACGCGGAGGCGGGGCAGCCGCCCGCGCGGCGAGTGCGGCCGGTCGTCCGCCGCGGCTTCCTCCTCCCGGGCGGGGGAGTCCGCCGCTGTCGTACGAGCGGCGATGGTGGCCAGCCTGCGTCGGCGGTTGACCAGGTGACGGGTGGTTGACATTCCGTGTCCTCTCAGCCGGCCGTGTTGCCGACGGGTGCCTGGCCGAGAGCGGAGAGCTTCCAGCCGTCGGAGGTACGGGTGAGCTGCCCCAGCATCCGGCTCTCCTTCACGGCGGGCTTGCCCTTCGGCGCGGTCACGGTGACGCGCAGCGCGACCATGACGGCGGCCCTGCCGGCCCGGTCGTCGAGCTCCGTCACCGCGCCGGAGAGCACCTGGGCCGTGCTCACCGTCCCGGCCGACTCGATCTGCTTGGCGAACGCGTCCCGCCCGTCGACGAGTTGCCGGTGCAGATCGCCGGTGGTGGAGTCCTCCCAGCGGTCGAGGCCCCGCTCCAGCTTCTGGTGGTCCAGGGTGTTCATGTTCTGTACGGCCTGCTCCCCGGCGGCCAGCGCGTCGTCGCGGGCCTGCGCGTAGGCCGCCGAGTCGTCGTGCGCAGCGTCGTACCACGACCAGCCGCCCCAGCCCGCCGCTCCGGCCGCCGCGACCGTCAGTGCGATCGCCGCCATCACCAGCGGATTCCTCGTCGTCGCTGCCCGTACCATCGCTGCCTCTCAATCCCGACTCGTGCTATCTGGAGGTGATGTCGACGATCTGCCAGCGTCCGCCCCGCAGTTCGGCGGTGACGGAAAGCTGGGCGGCCGCCGTGGTGGCGGCCCTGCCCTCGCGTGCGTAGACCTGGTCGAGGAAGACGAGCAGGTGGGCGCTGTCGCCGGTCAGCCGGGTCACCCCGGCGCGTACGACATGGCTGGTGAGCGTCAGTTTCTGGTCCCGCGCCTGCTTCTCGACCTGGCCGAACAGCGCCGCGTACTGCTGGAGCGCCTTCCCCGCGAGCAGGTGCTTCGCCGACTCCTTGGTGGCGGCGGTGGCCTGCGGGCTGTATGAGAACACCTTGCCCAGCGCGTCGCTGATGTCTCCCGCGACCCGGGTGGTCGCCGCCGTGTCGGTCAGTGCCCGGTTGGAGGTGGCCGGGGTGTCCCTGAGCTGCTGTCCCCTGAGGAAGAGCCCGCCGCCCGCCGCGAGCAAGGCGACGACCAGAACAGCGACAACGGCACCGCGCCATCCACGGCCCGGCGCCCCTGCCTCCGCCACGCCCTCGGCATCGGCGTCGGCGCTCACCACCGCCGTGCTGCCCGTCGCCTTCATGCGCCGCCCCCGATCGGTATGGCCGTGAGTACCCTGACCTTCCAGCCGTCGCCGGTCCTGGCGAGAGTGGCCTCGAAGCGTTTGCGTTCGGTTCCCGCCTTTCCGGTACGTGGCGTCACCTCGACGTCGACCGTGGCGATGAGCCGCGCGCTGCCGGTCCGCTCGTCCAAGGCGGTGAGCGCCGCGTCGGTGACCTTCCCGCGCGCCGTCGTGCCGGCCTTCGTCAGCTCGCTCGCGTCCTTGCTCCTGGTCCGTTTCAGCCGGTCGTGCAGCGGGCCGGACGAGGCGCCGAGCCAGGCGTCCAGGCCCTCGCCCACCGTGTCGGCGTTCGTGCCGTCGAGGCTGTTCAGCCGGGCGACGCGCTGTGTGCCCTGGGCGAGTGCGGCGTCGCGGCTCTTCGCGTACGCGAGGGTGTCGTCGCTCCGCGCCTGCGCGTACGACCAGCCGCCGAAGGCACACACCAGCGCGGCAACAAGCAGCGCCGCCCAGTAGCCGAGGGCCCGGGGGTTCACGCGCCGCCCCCAAGACCGAGCAGACCAGCCATGCCCCTTGCCTGGGACGTCGTATCGCCGCCGATCCCGAGTGCACCGGGGAGCCCGGTCCCAGCGCCGGACCGGAGCATCGAGCCGGGCACGGCGGGCTGGGGCACGGCTCCGCCCCTCGGCGCGTTCGCACTGCCGCGCACATCGATACCGGTGCCGGGCGACGAGGTGCAGCGGGCCCGGGTGTTGAGGGGCGGGGCGGTACTCGTATCAAGTCCGTTGCGGTAGACGGTGGCGCCGTATCCGGCCGTACAGGGCAGCGGCTCGAAGAAGGTCACCGACATTCCGAACCTGACGCCGCTCCCGTCGACAGCGCTCGCGCCCGCCGCAGCGACCGCGGGCAGTTTCACCAGCAATTCCTCCAGTCCGCGCTGCCGCGTGACGGCGACCTCGGATGTCGTGAGGAGGTTGGCGACGACAACGCCGAATGACGGATCGACATCGCGCAGCAGCCCGCTGATCTGGCCGGCCGCGTCGGGTGCGGCGGCGATCAGTTTGCGCAGATCGGTGTCGGAGCCCTTGAGTTGGGCGGCGAGCTCCCGGGCCCCGGAGGCGAAGCCCTTGAGTGCCTCGCCCTGTTCGGCCTGGGTACGCAGCACGGTCCGGCCGTCGGCCATCAGCGTGGTGGTGACGGGCAGGGCGGTGTCGGCGGCCCGGATGAAGTCGCTGCCGGTGTCCAGCAGGACCTGAAGGTCGTCGCCGCGTCCGGTGAAGGCGGCGCCCAGTTCATCGACGACCGTGCGCAGGCTCTCCGGATCGACGGAGGCCGCAAGGTCGTTGACGCTGGTGAGTACGTCGGTGACGGGGGCCGGGACGGTGGTGTCGGCCTGGTCGATGACCGAGCCGTCCTGCAGGAAGGGCCCGTCCCCGCGGGTCGGCCGCAGGTCCACGTACTGCTCGCCGACCGCGGAG
>DATCWZ010000123.1:0-15186 GCA_036566065.1 Streptomyces sp.
AGACGCGGTCGCCGGCCGCCAGGGCGTCCGCCAGCGGACGGAGGACCAGCACGCCGCCGCCCTCCCCCAGCACGAAGCCGTCGGCCCGCTCGTCGAACGGCCGGCACACGCCGGCCCTGGAGAGCGCGCGGGCGCGGGAGAAGCCGATCAGCCCGTTGGGCGTGAGGTTGACGAAGACACCGCCGACGAGGGCGGCCGAGCACCCGCCCGACCGCAGGCTCCGTACCGCCGTGTCCAGCGCCACCAGCGCCGACGAGCAGGCCGCGTCGACGGCGTACGAGGGGCCGCCGAGGTCGAACACCTCGCTCACGGCGGCCGGCACCATGTTGCTGATGACGCCGGCGATGGAGAACGGTCCGATGGGCATGACCGCCGACCCGGCGGCGTCCTCCAGGCCGGCCAGGAGCTGGGGGTCGGCCTCGCCGCCGTGGTACGAACCATCCGCGAGGAGCCGGGCGTTGGTCCGCGCGAACGCCACTTCGCGGTAGTCTGTCGAGGACACTCCGGCGAACACACCGGTCGTCGTGCGGTCGAAGGAACCCCGCTCCCAGCCGGCGTCCTGCAGGGCCTCCCGGGCGAGGTCGATGAAGAGACGCTGCTGGGGGTCCATGGCCTTTGCCCGGCGTGGCGGCACGCCGTAGTGGGAGGGTGCGAACTGTTCGATGTCGGGGAGGAAGGCCACCTTGTCGGTGTAGGTGCTGTGCGGCTCCCGGAAGTCGCCCGGTCTGTGGTACGTGGAGTGATCCCAGCGCGATTCGGGCACCCTTGCGAACTGTGGCTCGGCGTCGAGGGTCATCCGCCAGAACTCATTGAGGTCCCCGGCGCCGGGGAAGCGGCACGACATGCCGACGATGGCTATACCAGTCACAGCTCATACCCCGATCCGATATCGATGGATTGCATGACACGGCATCAGAAGTTGATGAACGGCGAGCCGTACGAAGACAATCGGGTGACTAACAGCCCGAAAGTCTCCATAATGTGACGTCAGGGTCCGCTCAAGCGTCAACTTCGCGCAGCCCCTAGAGAGTTGGGCACGCGAGGAGAGTCTGCGAATGATTTTTCACTCAGTGGAATGAACGCAGCGTAAAGGGAAGGTTCCGCTCTGTCGCCGGGTGTCCCGGGAGTGTCCGCCGGTGTGCCGCACCGGCGGCCGGCCGGGGATGCCGGCCGCGGCCCGTACGGCTACCGGTCGGCGGCCGATCCGGTGCCGATGGGACGCAGGCCGGCCTGGTGTGCGAGGTCGAGCACCGTCCGGTCGAACACATCGTCAGGGGCGTCGATGATCCGGTCGAACCGCCCGAACACCTCGAAGCTGATCAGCCCGAAGAGCTGCGCCCAGACGGCGACCAGCCGGACCGCGGTCGTCAGCGGAATCGCGCGGCCGAGGTCCTGGAAGAGCCGCTGGGCGTCGGCGCTGATCCCCTCGTCCCGCCGCCCGCTCCCGGGGAACGAGACGAGCGCACCCGCCGCGTCGGCCGCCTCCACGACGCCGATCAGGGCGAGAGTGACGCGCGAGGCTGGGCCGACGGTGTCCGGCGGGGCGTCGTACCCGGGGACGGGTGAGCCGTAGATCAGGGCGTACTCGTGCGGATGGGCGAGCGCCCAGTCCCGGATCGCCCGGCAGACCGCCGCCCAGCTCCGCAGCGGATCCGCCGTCCCGGCCTCCACGAGCGCGGCCTCCGCTGCCGCGCCGAGCGCGTCGTACGCGCTGACGATGAGGGACGTGAGGAGGTCGTCCCGATTCGGGAAGTAGCGGTACACCGCCGACGGCGCCAGTCCCAGTTGACGGGCGACCGCCCGCAGTGAGAGCTGCGCCGTTCCCCTGGCCGCGAGTTGGCGCCTGGCCTCCTCCTTGATGGCCGCCCCGACCTCGGCGCGGGCCCTTTCCCTGGCTCCTCGGATCACGCTCATGGCCTCAAGTCTGCCCCATGGTCCTTGACGGACCACCGCGGTCGGTCGTGTCGGCGTTCTTGGGCCTGGTATCGGTCCACCGGGTCGGAGCGACCGGTTTCTGTGGCTGTGTGACATGGGCCGGGCGGGCGAGGGCGGCAGTGTGCCGATTCCTTGGTCATCAGCGGTCCCTGGAGATGTTCCGGCAGGTCAGCCGGGTCTCTGGCGTGGGGAACAGCTCGCTCCGGCCCGTCGACTCTCGAAGGACGTGCCCCGCAGGGCGGGTAGCACCGTGGCCCGCGCGGCCACGGGTTCGCCGTCACTGGAAGATCAAGAATCTGTCAAGACAGTGTTTCCTAATGGTAACGTTGTTTCCCAACCGGATCACTGTTCTTGAATTGGAGCGTCATTCTGACCCGGAGCCGCTCAACGGGCGTGTCCCGCAGGGGACGAGGTGTGCCCCGACGTAACGGCCGGCGCCCCGTGTTCTCAGCACCATGAAGCCCGACAGCGCTCGACGGAGGCCGGACAGGCCTCGGACAGACCATCAGAAAGACGAAAGGACCTTCCATGGCGACCACCTCGGTGCCACCCCAAAGCGGCCGGCGGAGCCGACGCGGCCCATGGTTCACGCTGTTCGCCGGACTGCTGTTCCTGATCATCACTGGCGCGGCCGGCGCGGGGGTGCTCGAGAATCTCAAGTCCGGCGGGTTCGACAACCCCGACTCCGATTCCGTGGCAGCGGCCTCGGCGCTGGAGCACTCCTTCCCGGAGAGCCAGCCCAACCTGCTGGTCCTGATCAAGGACACCAAGGGCGGGGTCGACAGCTCCGAGGCGCACGCCGCTGCGGACAGGGTCGTCAAAACGATCGGAGACGACTCCGGCGCCCGGGTCGTCGCCTCCTACTTCGACACCCCCGACCCGGCGCTGCGCTCCGACGAGGCGGGGCTTGTCCTGGTCCGGGTCAACGGTGACGAGAACGAGAGTCTCAAGACCACCAAGGAGCTCCACGAGAAACTGTCCGACCCGGACGGCGCCGTGGCGGTGTCCTTCGGCGGCATCAGCGCCGTCAACAACGACATGAACGAGCAGATCGAGAAGGACATCGTCGCCGCGGAGAGCATCGCGATCCCGCTGACGCTGCTGCTGCTCATCATCGTGTTCCGCGGCGTGATCGCGGCGCTGCTCCCGCTTTCGCTCGCGGCGCTCACCGTGATCGGTTCATTGGGCATCCTCAATGTGTTCTCCCGGTTCACCGATGTCTCGGTCTTCGGAGTCAACCTCATCACCGCGCTCGGTCTCGGTCTGGCGGTCGACTACAGCCTGCTGATCGTCACCCGCTACCGCGAGGAGCGGGCCGCGGGCCGCAGCGATGTCGACGCGCTGCGCATCACCCGTGCGACCGCGGGCCGCACCGTGTTCGTCAGCGGTTGCGTAGTCGGCGCCGCACTCGCCACTCTGCTGGTCTTCGACCAGTACTTCCTGCGCTCCTTCGCCTATGCCGGCATCTCGGTGGTCCTGCTGGCCGTCGGCGGCGCCCTCGTGCTCCTGCCCCCGGCCCTCCTCCTTCTCGGCGGCAGGATCGACGCCCTGGGCTGGGCCCGGCGGACCGCCCCGAAGCCCGCCGCGGACACCACATGGGGCCACATCGCCGGCCTCGCGTTCCGCAAGCCGGTGCTGCTCTCCATGCCCGTCGTGATTCTGCTCATCGCCATCGCTGTGCCCTTCGCCCACTCCCAGTTCGGTGTCCCCGACGAGCGAGTGCTGCCGAAGACCGGCGAGAGCCGGGTCGTGGCCGAGGTGCTGCGCGAGGACTTCAGCACCGGTGACGAGCACGCGCTCAACGTCGTCGCCCGGAACTGGAAGGGCTCCGACGCCGACCTCGCGACATACGCCACCGCCCTGTCCCGTACGGACAAGGCGACCAAGGTCGTCAGCGCCGCGGGCGTCTTCGAGAAGGGCGCCAGGGTCAGCCCCCTGCCGGCGGACCAGGTGGCCCGCTTCGACAACGGCACCGCGACCTGGTTCCAGGTTCAGACGGATGTGGCCCCGTACTCCTCAGAGGGTTCCCAACTCGCCCGCGACGTACGCGACATCACCCCCCCGGCCGGAAACGACGTGCTCGTCGGGGGCCAGGCGGCCCAGGTCACCGACATCAACCGGTCCATCGCCGACAAGCTGCCGATCGCCCTTGCCCTGATCGTGGTCCTGAGCTTCCTGTTCCTCTTCCTGCTCACCGGCAGCGTGGTCCAGCCGATCAGGGCGCTGCTCCTCAACCTCCTCAGCCTGAGCTCGATCCTCGGCGTGACGGTCTGGGTCTTCCAGGACGGCAACTTCTCCGGCGTCCTCGGCTTCACTCCCTCGCCGCTCGCCGTCTCCATGCCGGTCCTGGTCTTCTGCATCGCCTTCGGACTGTCGATGGACTACGAGGTCTTCCTGATCTCCCGGATCAAGGAGCTCCACGACCGCTCCGGCGACCTGGCCTCGTCGGTTCGCGAGGGCCTCGGGGCGAGCGGGCCGGTGATCACCGCGGCCGCGGCCATCCTCGCGGTCTCCTTCTTCGCGATGCTCACCTCGGGTGTCTCCCTGATCAAGCTGTACGGCCTCGCCACCGGCCTGGCGATCCTCATCGACGCCGTTCTGGTGCGTGGCGCGCTCGTACCGGCGTCGCTGCGGGCCACCGGTCGCATCAGTTGGTGGGCCCCCTCCTGGATGGGGAGCGTCTACGTCCGTTTCGGTATCCGTGAGTCGGCCGAGGAAATGGCAGTTGCCCCCACCGTCCCGGCCGCCGGTGCGGCCGGGGATCAGCATCACAAGGATGGAGTCAGAGCATGACGAGACCCGAGAACACAACCACGTCCCTGGACCGGCTGGAAGCGGCCGCCGCCCAGGCGGCCAGGGCCGCGAACGCGCACAACACCCAGCCCTGGGACCTCCGTCCCGGCACCGACTGCGTCGAGGTGGGCTGGCGCGCCGAGGACGCGCTGGGACCGAGCGATCCGGCCCACCGCGATCTGCGGCTGTCGCTCGGCACGTATGTGGAGAGCCTGCTCATAGCCGCCGCCGAACAGGGCATCGCCGTCGACTTCGAGCTCGACCTCGACACCGGGACCCGGCGTGTGGGCCGGCTGCGGCCGGCCGACCGTCCGTACGACACCCGTTTCGGGACGTCCGACATCGCGGGCCGCCGGGTCTGGCGAGGCGCCTGGAAGCCGCAGCAGGTCGACAAGAAGGCGATCGAGGCCGCGCAGGAGACCGCCCGTGCGGCGGGCTTCCGGGTGGCCGCGATCAGCACGGCCGCGGCCAGGCCGCTGCTCATCCGCGCCTACCACTGGTTCTTCGGCCACCCGGGGATCTCCGCCGAGCTGATGGAATGGACGCGGCTGAGCCCCCGTCACCCCAAGTACCACGTCGACGGTCTGAACGACGTCATGCTGGTACTGAACCGGGTTGAGCGCTTCCTCATGGGACTGCTCTTCTCCCCGGCCGTCTACCGGGCACTGCGCCCGCTGGGGCTGCCCCGCCTCCTCACCCCGCTCTCCTCCAGCGCGACCTCGGGTGACGGCGTCGTCATGGTGATCCTGGGCAAGGGCGAGGACACGGCCCAGGAGGTGTCGGCCGGACGCCTGGTCACCCGCCTCTGGCTGGGCCTCCTTCAGCAGGGGATCTATGTCCACCCCCAGAGTCATGTCATCGACTGTCCGCATACCGTCGGGGACCTCGCGACCCTGTGCGGGGCCGAGGACGGCGAACGCCCGCTGGTCTTCTTCCGAGTGGGGATCCCCGCGGTAGACCCCTCGCTGCGCCCCCTGCCCCCGCGCCGAGGCCTGCCGCGGTAGCGACCGGGTGACGGGGCCCGGCGCCCCCTCACCCGGCCCCGCCGCATCCTGGTTGTTCGGGCGCGGGCTTCCCCGGTGTGATCATAACGACCTTCGTGGCCTCTCCATTTATATGAGGGTCTTGTGCATAGCATCGCGGGATCGTCGTGCAACATGGTGCACCAGTAAACGAAAGCGGGTCACTACGGATGGAAATGCCCACCACTGCGGGGAAACGCTCGGTCATCGAGCGCGCTTTCTGTGTTCTCGGTGTTTTCAGCGACAGGAACCACCCGCTGTCGGTGAGCGATATCAGCCGCCTTTCCGGCCTTCCCGTGGCGACAGCCCACCGCATGGCGACCAAGCTCGTTTCTCTGGGGGTTCTGGAACGGCTGGAAGGGGGCAGGTACGCCATCGGTCTCCGGCTGTGGGAACTCGCCACACCGAGGTACCGAGCCCTGCGCGCGGCGGCGATGCCGCACATGCTGCGGCTCCACGACAGGACGAACGCCATGGTGAACATCTCGGTGCGTGACGACGTCGAGGGAATCTGGCTGGAGAGTCTCGGCTGGGGCGGCCCGGCGCGGGTGGCTCCGATGATCGTCGGCGATCGGTTCCCCCTGCACGCCACGGCATCGGGAAACGTTCTGCTCGCCTACGCGGGCCCCGAAGTGCGGGAGGACATTCTCACCCGCGCGCTGGCCCGGCACACGCAGGAGGGGGCGGCGGATCCGCTGGTTCTGCGCAGGATCGTCGGCCAGGTCAGGCGCTGGGGCTACGCCGCGGGTGACTGCCGGACGGAGCGGCGTGTCTTCGAGGTCGCCGCCCCGCTGCGGGACCGCGGCGGAGCCGTCATCGCGTCCCTGTCCCTGGTGATGGATCTCGCCGGAGCCGGCGGACTGCAATGCGTCGGCTCCGTACTGGCGACGGCCGTACGCATATCGAGGGAAATCGCGACCACTCAGGACCGGGACTGCTCCATTCCGTACCGCTGGGCGCATGCCAGGAAAGGATATCCCGTCCCGCTCCACGTGTTCGGAAGCCGTGGAATCAGCTGTTGAAGCAGCCGTGGAAGGAGGAAGGGGAACCACACTCACCCGACATTCCTGACGATGTGGTCGTTCCGGATTTAAGACGTGGAGATTGATCCCTGTGGAAAAGAACAACCGCCCTGTGGTGGTCACCGGCATGGGCGCGACCACGCCGCTCGGTGGCAGCGTCGCCTCGACCTGGGACGCCCTGCTCGCCGGGCGATCCGGCGTCCGTCGGCTCCCGCACGAGTGGGCCGATGAACTCCCGGTGCGTATCGCCGCCGAGATCGCGGTGGAGCCCGCGGAGTTATTCCCGCCCGCCCGGGTGCGCAAGCTCGACCGTTCTGCCCAGTTCGCCCTCATAGCGGCCCGCGAGGCGTGGGACGACGCCGGATTCAAGGGCCGGGCGGGCGAGGACGAGCGGGTCGACCCGGACCGTCTCGGTGTCGTGGTCGCCACCGCGGTCGGCGGAGTGACGTCCATGCTCCAGCAGTACGACGTCCTCAAGGCGCGCGGAGCCCGAAAGGTCTCCCCGCACACTGTCCCGATGATGATGGCCAACACCTCATCGGCTCACATCAGCATCGAAGTCGGTGCCCGCGCCGGTGCCCACACCCTTGCGAGCGCCTGCGCCTCCGGAGCCGAGGCCATCGGCTACGCCATCGCCATGATCCGCAGCGGCCGTTCCGACGTCGTCATCGCCGGCGGCACCGAGGCGGTGGTGCACCCGCTGTACTTCGCCGCCTTCGGCAACATGATGGCGATGTCCAAGAACAACGACGACCCGACCCGCGCCTCACGGCCCTTCGACACCCGGCGCGACGGCTTCGTCCTGGGCGAGGGTGCGGGTCTCGTCGTCCTGGAGTCCGCCGAGCACGCCGCCCGGCGCGGTGCCAGGGTCTACGCCGAGGCTCTCGGCGAGGGCCTCTCCTCCGACGGCCACCACATGACCCAGCCGGAGCCCGTGGGCCGCGGCATATCCGCCGCACTGCGGTCCCTGACGGACTCCACCGGCCTCGAACCCACCGAGATCGCGCACGTCAACGCACACGCCACGTCCACCCGGCTCGGCGACATCGCGGAAATCAGGGCGTTGCGCCAGGTTTTCGGCGACCACACCGACCACTTCGCGATATCGGCCACCAAGTCCATGACCGGCCATCTGATCGGTGGCGCCGGCGGCATAGAGACGATCGCCACCGTGCTCGCCCTGTACCACCGGCTCGCTCCGCCCACCATCAACCTCGACGACCTCGACCCGGAGATCGACGCCGACATCGTCCGCGGTGAGCCCCGCCCCCTGCCCGACGGCCGGATCGCGGCGCTCAACAACTCCTTCGGCTTCGGCGGCCACAACGTCGTGCTGGCCTTCCGCACCGTCTGACCCATCGGCGGCCACCATCACGCACGGGCGGGCGGCGCTCCTTGAGCACCGCCCGCTCCGTTCGACCCGTGACCGCGTGCCGCTCAGTTCTCCGGCAGCGCCGCGCACTCGGCGCATGTTCCGAAAATCTCCACGGTGTGGGCCACGTTCACGTAGCCGTGCTGCGCCGCGATCGTCTCGGCCCACCGTTCCACGGCCGGTCCCTCGACCTCGGCCGCCTTGCCGCAGACCCGGCACACCAGATGGTGGTGGTGCTCGCCGGTCGAGCAGCGCCGGTAGACCGCCTCACCGTCCGTATTGCGCAGGACATCGACCTCACCGGCATCGGCGAGGGACTGCAGGGTGCGGTAGACCGTGGTCAGCCCGACCGAGTCGCCGCGGTGTTTGAGCACATCGTGCAGGTCCTGGGCGCTGCGGAACTCGTCCACCTCGTCGAGCGCCGCGGCGACCGCCGCACGCTGGCGCGTCGACCGGCCGCGTACCGGGGCCGCGTTCGTGCCACTGATCGGCGCCGTCACAGGTGCCTCCTCACGTCGCCCGTACGTACCTCGGGCCATTGTGCCAGCCCGGGCCGCCGGAACGGTCAGGCCAAAACCTCCGCTGCCTCCAGAGTGCACTCCCGCGGGTCCGTGCCGTCGGCGCGTGCGCGCCTTCGGGCCAGCGGCGCGGCGACGGCGGTGAGCGCGATGAAGGCGGCGATGGCCAGCAGCACGATCGTCGCGCCCGGCGGCACCGCCCGGTAGTACGAGGTAATGGTCCCGGCCAGGGTCACGGCCGTCCCGATGACGACGGACAGCACGAAGGTCACCCGGAACGACTTCGTGATCTGCTGCGCCGCCGCGACCGGAACCACCATCAGCGCGCTGACCAGCAGCAGACCCACCACCCGCATGGCGACGGTCACCGTGACCGCCGCCGTGACGGCGGTCAGCAGATTGAGCGCGCGCACCGGCAGCCCGGTCACCCGGGCGAACTCCTCGTCCTGGCTGACCGCGAACATCTGACGGCGCAGCCCCACGGTCACCAGCACCACGAAGGCGGCCAGCACGGCGATCGTGGTGACGTCCTCGTCGGAGACCGTGGACAGCGAGCCGAACAGATACGACATGAGCTTCGCGTTGGAACCCGTGTCGGAGATGTTGATGAGCAGTACCCCGCCCGCCATGCCGCCGTAGAACAGCATGGCCAGGGCGACATCGCCGCGGGTGTGCCCGTATGAACGGATCAGCTCCATGACGACCGCGCCTGCCACGGCGACGCCCGTCGCCATCCAGACGGGGCTGGTGGACAGCAGGAAGCCGAGGCCGACGCCGGTCATCGCGATATGGCCGATGCCGTCGCCCATCAGGGCCTGGCGGCGCTGGACCAGGAAGATGCCGATGGAGGGGGCGGTGATGCCGACGAGGACGGCGGCGATCAGCGCGCGCTGCATGAACAGGGGTTCGAGGAATTCCATGGTCAGGTCAGCAGTCCCGTCCTGAGGGGCTCGGAAGCCGCGTGGGGGTGTACGTGGTCGTGGCCGGGCAGGGCGTGCTGGCCCAAGGCTTGCGGGGGCGGTCCGTCGTGCACCACGCAGCCGTCACGCAGTACGACCGCCCGGTCGATCAGCGGCTCCAGCGGACCCAGTTCGTGCAGGACGAGCAGCACACTCGTACCGTCCGCGACCTGTCCCCGCAGGGTCTCGGCGAGGATCTCCTGGCTGGCCAGGTCCACTCCGGCCATCGGCTCGTCCATGATCAGCAGTTCGGGTTCGGCGGCGAGCGCCCTGGCGATCAGCACCCGCTGGTGCTGTCCGCCGGAGAGGGCGTCCACGGAGTCATGGGCTCGGTCGGTGAGCCCGACGAGCGCGATGGCCCGGTCGACGGCCGCCCGGTCCGCCTTGCGGGGCAGCCTCAGTCTCGTACGGGAAAGGCGCCCCGATGAGACGACCTCATGGATGGTGGCGGGGACGCCGCCCGCCGCCGTGGTGCGCTGCGGGACGTAACCGACCCGGGCCCACTGGCGGAAGCGCCGCAGTTCCGTACCGAACAGTTCGACGGTGCCGCCGGTGAGCGGGACCTGGCCGATGACGGAGCGTACGGCGGTGGACTTGCCCGATCCGTTGGCGCCGAGCAGGGCGACGACCTCGCCGCGCCGCACGGTGATGTCGATGCCGCGCAGTACGGGGCGCGCGCCGAGCGTGGCCCGCGCGCCGCGCATTCGGATCACGGGGGAGTGAGCGGTGCTCCCGGACTCCGGCACGGTCGCCTCCAAGGGTGCTGCTGCGGACAGTAGGGGTGTGGTACGTGTACGTGCGGCGGGAATCACTTGGCGCCGAGCGCCTTCCGCAGCGCCGTCAGGTTGGACTTCATGACCTCGGTGTAGTCGTCGCCCTTGGACCGGTCCGTGATTCCCTCCACCGGGTCCAGGACGGCCGTCTTCAGACCGATGTCCTTCGCCATGGTCTTCGCGGTCCTGTCGCTGGCGAGCGCCTCGAAGAACACCGTCGTGGCGTGGCTCTTCCTCGCCACGTCATGGATGTGCTTGATCCGGGACGGGCTGGGCTCGGCCTCCGGGTCGAGACCCGCGATGCCCTCCTGGACCAGGCCGTAGCGCTCGGCGAGATAGCCGAAGGCGGAGTGGGTGGTGATGAAGGTCCTGGTCGCGGTGTTCCGCAGACCGTTCTCGTACGCGGTGTTCAGCGCGGCAAGCTCGTTGACCAGGGCGCCGGTGTTCTCGCGGTAGTCGGCGGCGTTGTCCGGGTCGGCCTTCTCCAGCGCCTTGCCCACCCCCTTGGCGACCTCCGCGTACTTCACCGGGTCCAGCCAGATGTGCGGGTCCGCGCCGGCCTCCTCGCCCTTCGCGGCCGCGTGGCCGCGCTCGTGGCCGTCGACCTCGGCGCCGTGCTTCTCCAGCGTGGTGAGCCGCGCCGCGTCGACCGTGGTCTCCACCCCGGCCTGTTCGACGGCGTCGTCCACGGCGGGCTGGAGGCCCTTGAGATACACGATGCAGTCGGCGTCGCTCAGCTCGCCGATCTGCCGCGGGTCGAGCTCCAGATCGTGCGGCTCGACACCCGGCTTGGTGAGGGTGGTGACGGAGACGTGCTCCCCGCCTATCTTCTCGGCCAGGAACTTCATCGGATAGAAGGACGCCACCACGGCCAGCCTGCCGTCGCTGCCCCGGTCCGCCGCGGCGGAGGCGGAGCAGGCGGAGAGGGATGTGATGCCGAGGGCGACCGCTCCTGCGGCTGCTGCGGTCGGTATGAGGCGGCGGCGTACGTTCATGACAGTCATTTTCAACAAAGGTGGAAACGATTGTCAACAAGGCCGATGAGATGCGTGGATCACGGCTCTGCGACCGCTCTGTCCCCTCACGATTTGATCCGAGGGGTGCGCCCGCCGGTAATCTGAGTCATTCGCCCGCCCGTTATCGACCACCCCCCACACCGAGGCGCTCCGCGCCCGCCCCTGTCCAGTTCCGCCGTCGTAATGAAGAGAGCACCGTGGCCGCCGACAAGATCGACACCATCGTCAGCCTGAGCAAGCGCCGTGGCTTCGTCTACCCCTGCAGTGAGATCTACGGTGGTCAGAAGGCCGCCTGGGACTACGGGCCGCTGGGCGTTGAGCTGAAGGAGAACCTCAAGCGCCAGTGGTGGCGCTACATGGTCACCGCGCGCGAGGACGTGGTCGGTCTCGACTCGTCGGTGATCCTGGCCTCCGAGGTCTGGGTGGCCTCCGGCCACGTCGCCACCTTCACCGACCCGCTCACCGAGTGCACCTCCTGTCACAAGCGCTACCGCGCCGACCACCTGGAGGAGGCGTACGAGGAGAAGCACGGCAAGGCGCCCGCCAACGGCCTCGCCGACCTCAACTGCCCCAACTGCGGCAACAAGAACACCTTCACCGAGCCCAAGCAGTTCTCGGGCCTGCTCTCCACGCACCTCGGCCCCACGCAGGACTCCGGCTCCGTCGCCTACCTGCGGCCCGAAACCGCCCAGGGCATCTTCACCAACTTCGGCCAGGTGCAGCAGACCTCGCGCAAGAAGCCGCCGTTCGGTATCGCGCAGATGGGCAAGTCCTTCCGGAACGAGATCACTCCGGGCAACTTCATCTTCCGCACCCGCGAGTTCGAGCAGATGGAGATGGAGTTCTTCGTCAAGCCGGGCGAGGACGAGCAGTGGCAGGAGTACTGGATGCAGCAGCGCTGGAACTGGTACACCGGCCTCGGCCTGCGCGAGGAGAACATGCGCTGGTTCGAGCACCCGAAGGAGAAGCTCTCCCACTACTCCAAGCGCACCGCCGACATCGAGTACCGCTTCCGCTTCGGCGGCAGTGAGTGGGGCGAGCTCGAAGGCGTCGCCAACCGCACGGACTACGACCTCACGGCGCACTCCAAGGCGTCCGGCACCGACCTTTCGTACTTCGACCAGGAGAAGAGCGAGCGCTACACGCCGTACGTCATCGAGCCCGCGGCCGGTGTCGGCCGGGCGATGCTGGCGTTCCTCCTCGACGCCTACAGCGAGGACGAGGCGCCCAACGCCAAGGGCGTCATGGAGAAGCGCATCGTGATGCGTCTCGACCCGCGGCTGGCGCCGGTCAAGGCCGCCGTCCTGCCGCTGTCCCGCAACGCGAAGCTCTCTCCGAAGGCCAAGGGCCTGGCCGCCGACCTGCGGCAGAACTGGAACATCGAGTTCGACGACGCGGGCGCCATCGGCCGCCGCTACCGCCGCCAGGACGAGATCGGCACGCCGTTCTGCGTCACTGTCGACTTCGACACCCTCGACGACAACGCGGTGACCGTGCGCGAGCGCGACTCCATGAAGCAGGAGCGTGTCTCGCTGGACCAGATCCAGGCATACCTCGGCGCCCGGCTGGCCGGCTGCTGACCCCGCGTACCCGCAGCGGGAAGCCCCCGGTCCCTCGTTGGGGCCGGGGGTTTCCCGTACACCCGCCGGAAGCCCGGAAGCCCGGAACCCACCGGCGGAATAGCGGGTGCCGGTCCCGACCGGGGCGCGGTACCGTTCCGGCATGTATTCGTTCTTCCAGATCTACGAGTGAGCGCGCGGCGGGCCCACCGCCCGCCGCCCACCGGACCGACCGGTTCCGGATCACCCCCAGACCTCACTTCTCACCATGATGGGAGAACCCCGTGGCCAAGAGCCGCAACAACCTCCTCGGTGTGGGCGGACAGCGCAAGAAGCTGTCCCGCGCCGGGCAGCACGGCGCGGGCACCGCGCGCGACGCCGACCGCAGGACGGCCGCCGACCAGAAGCAGGAGCTGCTGCGCAAGATGCGTGAGCGCACGGCGGGACAGACACCGTCGGACGACACCACGCAGAGCTGACACCGCGCCCCGCCCCCGCGGAAACCACGGGGGCGGGGCCCCTCGCTTCGTACGCGACAATGGGGCAATGACCACGCTCGCCCCCGCCCTTCCGCTGCTCCGCATCGGCCCGCACGCCGTGCGCTCGCCGGTGGTGCTCGCCCCCATGGCCGGCATCACCAACGCCCCGTTCCGCACCCTGTGCCGCGAGTTCTCCGGCGGCGACGGGCTGTTCGTCAGCGAGATGATCACCACACGGGCGCTGGTCGAGCGCAACGAGAAGACCATGAAGCTCATCCGCTTCGCCGCGAGCGAGACCCCGCGCTCCATCCAGTTGTACGGAGTGGACCCGGTCATCGTCGGCAGGGCGGTCCACATGATCGTCGAGGAGAACCTCGCCGACCACATCGACCTGAACTTCGGCTGCCCCGTACCCAAGGTCACCCGCAAGGGCGGCGGCTCCGCGCTCCCGTACAAGCGGCCGCTGCTGCGCGCGATCCTGCACCAGGCCGTCGCCAACGCGGGCGATGTGCCGGTCACCATCAAGATGCGCAAGGGCATCGACGACGACCACATCACCTACCTCGACGCGGGCCGTATCGCCGTCGAGGAAGGCGTCACGGCCGTCGCCCTGCACGCCAGGACCGCCGCCCTTCACTACGGCGGCACCGCCGACTGGGACGCCATCGCCCGGCTCAAGGAGCACGTCCCGGAGATCCCCGTCCTCGGCAACGGCGACATCTGGTGCGCGGACGACGCGCTGCGGATGATGCGCGAGACGGGCTGCGACGGCGTCGTCGTGGGCCGGGGCTGCCTGGGGCGTCCCTGGCTCTTCGCGGACCTGGTGAGCGCCTTCGACGGCACTCCCACCCGGCAGGTGCCCACGCTCCGCGAGGTCGCGGCCGTCATGCTGCGCCATGCGACGCTGCTGGGGGAGTGGATCGGCGACGAGGCCCGCGGCGTGATCGACTTCCGTAAGCACGTGGCGTGGTACCTCAAGGGCTTCTCGGTCGGCTCGGAGATGCGCAGGAAGCTCGCGATCACCTCGTCGCTCGACGAGCTGGGTGGCCAGTTGCAGGAGCTGGACCTGGACCAGCCGTGGCCGGACGGCGCGGACGGGCCCCGCGGGCGTACCTCGGGCAACCACAGGGTCGTACTGCCGGACGGCTGGCTGAAGGACCCGTACGACTCCACCGGGATCAGCGCCGAGGCCGAGCTGGACACCTCCGGCGGCTGAGGGCTCCGCACCCGCGATCGGCCCGCTCACCTGAGCGGGCTTTTTGCTGAGATCAAGCGTCGCCCGGCATTGTCCGGCCCCGGATCTTCACGCTGCGCACCGCCACGGCGACCTCTGGGTGACCATCCAGCGACCGCCGGACGTCCGGATGGTGACATCTGAGCGGCCCGACGAGCGTGATTTTTACCACCCCTGAGGAGCCAGCGGCTCAGATGAGCGCTATTGTGCACGATGCATTTCTCAAATGATGGCACCAAGTGCCAGCCGGTCAAACTTTGATCGATCGACACTCCCACTACTCTCCGTCGTTCATCTCGTCATATTCACCGACTGTGTGTAGTAATGAGTTCAAGTGATGAACACGCTCACGGCCTCATCGGAGCCACGGCGTTACTTTCGATCTGCTGGCGGACGGGTGGTTGAGGCCGCATGACGCACAAGTGGACGTACCGAGGCACCTTCGATCTGGGTATGTTCCTCGCCGTCAGGGCAGCCACCCGCGTCCTCGAGGAGTCGAGACCC
>DATCWZ010000117.1:0-2034 GCA_036566065.1 Streptomyces sp.
GCGATCCCGTCGCGGTGGCGACCCGCTGGAACAGCACGTCCCAGGACGCGATGCTGCCGCCGGTCGAACGGGACACCGAGACCTGGGAGCGGGTCGGCTCCGTACTGGAGCGAGCGGCGCGGCCACTGCTCGGCGGATGAGGGCGGGCCGCTAACCGGCCGGTGGTGCAGCGCTTTTGGGGGTGCGAGCGGATCTTCAATAGGATCCGGCGATGATCATAAGAAAACGGCTGACGGTCGGGGCGTGCATTCTGTTCGCCACCCTGACCGCCGGACTCGGCACCGCGCTGCCCGCGGTGGCCGACGAACCCTCCCCCTCGGCGTCGCCCAAGGTCGAGCTGGTCCTCGATGTCAGCGGCTCCATGCGGACCCGTGACATCGACGGCCAGTCCCGGATGAGCGCGGCCAAACACGCCTTCAACGACGTGCTGGACGCGGTCCCCGAAGGCGTACAGCTCGGCATCCGTACGCTCGGCGCGGACTACCCGGGCGACGACCGCAAGACCGGCTGCAAGGACACCAAGCAGCTCTACCCGGTGGGCCCGCTGGACCGTACGGACGCCAAGACTGCGGTCGCCACGCTGGCGCCCACCGGCTGGACCCCGATCGGCCCGGCGCTGCTGGGTGCGGCCGACGACCTCGAAGGCGGTGACTCCACCCGCCGGATCGTGCTCATCACCGACGGGGAGGACACCTGCGGGCCGCTCGACCCGTGCGAGGTGGCACGTGACATCGCCGCCCGCGGGGTCCATCTGGTCATCGACACGCTGGGTCTCGTACCGAACACCAAGATCCGCCAGCAGTTGACCTGCATCGCCGAGGCGACCGGCGGTACGTACACGGCCGTCCAGCACACGGACGAACTCTCCGGCCGGGTGACGCAGTTGGTGGACCGCGCCGCCGAGCCGGTGATCACGCCGGTGGCGACCGAGGGCGCCGCGAACTGTGCCAAGGCACCCGTGCTCAAGGCCGGCCTGTACACCGACCGTGAGAAGTTCCGCCAGCACCGCTGGTACCGCGTGGACGTGCTGCCGGGCCAGGAGCTGCGGGCCTCGGTGAGCGTGGCGGCGGACCGCGCCGTCAACAACGACTACGGCGTACTGCTGCGGGCGGTGACCGTGCACGGACGCGAGATCGTCCGCGGTTCGGAATCCGGCACCGGGCGTACGGACGTGATCTCCTCGGGCCTGCGGTATCCGAAGGCCGAGCAGTCCGGCTCGGACAGTGACACCGAGCCGGTGGCCGAGACCGTCTGCCTCCAGCTCAGCAACTCCTTCTCCGCGCCGGCTTCGGTGAAGACCGTGCCCGGTATGCCCGTCGAGCTGACCGTCGACATGGTGGACGCGCCCGACGACGCGGCCGATGTCGCCGCCTTCGGCCTGGGCCGCGGCTGGTGGCTGCTGGGCGTGATGGTCCTGACCGGGCTGATCGCGGGCCTGCTGACCGGCTGGCTCTCGCGCTGGCGCTTCGCCGTATGGAGGACCAACTGATGCGTACGATCCGCAGAAGCACCGTGCGCCGCTCGCTCGTAGGCGCAGTGCTGGCCTCGATGGCCCTGCTCACCACGGCGGGCACAGCGCTCGCCGACGACCCGTCGGCCAGTGCGAGCCCGTCACCCGGGGACGGCGACGCGGGCCCCACCGAGGCGGGCACGTCTTTCCGTACGGCCACGGCGATCCAGCAGGACCAGGCCGCCACGGCGACCGCCTCCACGGGTGATTACCTGTACTGGACGTTCCCCGCCGACGCGGGACAGCGGGCCACCGTCACCGCGAAGGTCACGCTGCCCGACAGCGCGACCCGGCACGGCGCGTCGACCTGGCAGGTCGATGTGTACGACGGACTGCGCCGCCGCCAGGCATGTATGTACGGCCACCAGACCAGGAAGGCCGCCCAGGACGCGACGACGGTCGAACTCTCCTGTGTGTTGCGCACGGTGCGGGCCGGGTCCGAGCCGTGGGCGAACGACCCGCTGCCCGGCAGCTACTACATACGCCTGACGGTCGTCGACCTGCCGGCGGAGGACCTGGGCCTG
>DATCWZ010000294.1:0-4541 GCA_036566065.1 Streptomyces sp.
GTGCTCGGTCTCCAGCTCGCCGACGAGCTTCTCGATGGCGTGGGCGTGCCCCTCACCGGCGTGCTGGGCGACCACATAGCCCTCGGGGTCCACGACGACGAGGGTCGGCCAGGCCCGTACGGCGTACTGCTTCCAGGTGGCGAGGTCCGGATCGTCGAGGACCGGGTGGTGCACCTCGTAACGCTCGACGGCGTCGACGACGGCGTGGTGCTCGGCCTCGTGCACGAACTTCGGCGAGTGGACCCCGATGATCACCACGGTGTCCCGGTGCTTTTCCTCCAGCTCGCGCAGCTCATCGAGGACATGTAGGCAGTTCACACAGCAAAAGGTCCAGAAATCCAGGATCACGATGCGTCCTCGCAGGTCGGCGAGGGTGTACTGCTGGTCGCCTGTATTGAGCCAGCCGCCCCTGCCGACCAGCTCGGGAGCGCGGACGCGTGCACGTGTAGCCATGACAACAGTCAACATCACGTCTGCCTGCGCGCATTCCGGAGGGTCGTCATGGAACCTGTGATCCATGAGACTTCTCGTACGTGAGCGCCTTCGACGGCAAGGCCATGCGACTGCGTGACACCTTCGAGCTGAAGGACGCGGAGGGCCGGGTGCTGGTGCGGGTCCGGCAGAAGCTGGTGAGCCTGCGCTCCACGGTGGTCATCGAGCGGGACGGCGGGGAACTCGCCACGGTCAGGCGGAAGCGCCTCTCGCTGCTGCGCAACCACTACCGGGTGTCGCTGGTGGACGGCACGGAACTCGACGTCAGCGGGAAGCTCCTGGACCGTGAGTTCGCCATCGAGTACGACGGCGAACTGCTTGCCCAGATCTCCCGACGGTGGCTCACCATCCGCGACACATACGGGATCGACATCGTGCGCGAGGACGCGGACACGGCCCTGCTGATCGCGGTCGCGATGTGCGTGACCCTGCTCGCCGAGCGGGAGCAGGGGGACTGACGGCATATCGGGCAGCATTGCCCATGTTTCACGTGAAACCGCCGAACCCTGCCCACGCGAGGTTCGGGGGATACGGCCGGTCAGGCCGGCGGGGCCAGGCCCAGGCGGCGGTCCTTCAGCGCGGGGAACTGCTCCCTCGTCGCCGCCACCTTCGCCGGATCGAACTCCACCGCGAGCACCTCCTCGCCCGCGCCCGCCTCGGCGAGCACCTCGCCCCACGGGTCCACGACCATGCTGTGACCGGCCTGCTCGACCCCGGCGTGGGTGCCCGCCGTGCCGACGGCCAGGACGTACGCCTGGTTCTCCACGGCCCGGGCCCGGGCCAGCAGCGTCCAGTGCGAGCGGCGGCGCTCCGGCCAGCCGGCGGGCACGACGAGCGTCCCGGCCCCCGCGTCGACGAGCGCCCGGAACATCTCCGGGAAACGCAGGTCGTAACACGTGGCCAGGCCCAGCATGGTCCCCGGCAGGTCCACGGTGACGAGGTCACCGCCCGCGCCCATCAACACCGCCTCGCCCCGGTCGAAGCCGAACCGGTGGATCTTGCGGTACGCGGCGACCCGCTCGCCCTCGGGCGAGAAGACCAGCGAGGTGTTGTAGAGAGTCCCGTCGGCGGCCCGCTCCACGAAGGAACCGGCGTGCAGCCAAACCCCAGCCCGGGCGGCGGCTTTCGCCATCACGTCGGAGGTGGGCCCCTGGAGCGGTTCCGCCTCTTCGTCGAAGAGCGGGTAGGCGAAGGCACCGACCGGCCAGAGTTCGGGCAGAATCACCAGATCAGCACCCTGCTGAGCCACGACCAGCGAAGCCGCTCGTTCCCTGCGGGAATTGACGGATTCGCCCTGGTCCACCGCGATCTGGATAAGGGAGGCGCGCACACTACCACCGTCCTGGCATTCGGGCCGACAACACGGGCCTACGATCGTCACACCAAAGCACTGCCGGGGTGCCTGCTCGCAGCGTAACTTGGAGTCCTCGAAGTGAGCGAACCTCCCACGCAACCCGCAGACAGCGCCGTCAGTGCCGGCCAGCCCGCCGGCACTCCTGCTCTCCAGCCCACGCACCGCAGAACCGCACGAGGGGTCACGTGACCGTCCATCCCAGCCTCCAGACCTACGCCGACGCCTGGACCCACTCCACCGAATCGATATCCGAGCTGGTGAAGCCGCTCGTCGAGGGAGAGTGGAACCGTCGTACGCCCTGCCCGGGCTGGTCGGTGCGCGACATCGTCTCGCACATCATCGGCATGGAGTGTGAGCAGCTCGGCGATCCCCGCCCGATCCATACGCTGCCGCGCGACCTGTACCACGTACAGAACGACTACCAGCGCTACATGGAAATGCAGGTCGACGTCCGGCGCCACCACACGGTGCCGGAGATGACTTCCGAGCTCGAATACACGCTCATCCGCCGCAACCGTCAGCTCCGCAATGAGTCCCGGCCGCCGGAGACCATGGTCCGGGCGCCCCTCGGGGCGGAGCAGACCCTGGAACTCGCACTGCACATGCGGGCCTTCGATGTCTGGGTGCACGAGCAGGACCTGCGCACCACGCTGGGCATCCCGGGCAACCTGGACTCCCCCGGCGCCACGATCGCCCGGGACACCCTGCTCGCCGCACTGCCCAAGGTGGTCGCCAAGGACGCGGGCGCCCCGCCGAACTCGGCGGTCGTCCTCGATGTGCAGGGCCCCATGGAGTTCCTGCGCACGGTCCGGGTGGACGCCGACGGGCGCGGTTCGGTCGACGGTTCGCCGTCGCTGGGCCCCGCGGTGACGCTGGGCATGGACTGGGAGACGTACTACCGCCTGGCCTGCGGACGGGTACGGCCCCAGGCAGTCGCCGACCGGATCAAGGTCGAGGGCGACCAGGACCTGGCAGCGGCGATCCTGCGCCACTTCGCCGTCACGCCGTAACGGTCCGCCCGGGGTATGCGTGGCGCCCGTCCGCCGGACCCGGACGGGCGGCGCCGCCGGCTCCACGCCCGGCCCGAAGGGCGCGCTACGCGGGCACGTGCACCGCTTCCACCCGGCTGACCACATGGTGGTCGCGTTCCCTGAGCGCCGCCCTGGCCCGCAGCCGCAGGATCCGCGTGATCCCCAGCACCTCCAGCACGAAGACCGAGGAGAACGCCACCGCGTAGTTGCCGCCGGTCGCGTCCAGCAGCACCCCGACCGCGAACAGCGTGGTGATCGAGGCGATGAAGCCGCCCATGTTGACGATCCCCGACGCGGTGCCCTGGCGCTCCGGCGGATTGGCCGGCCGCGCGAAGTCGAAGCCGATCATCGCCGAAGGGCCGCCGAAGCCGAGCACCGCGCACAGGGCGATCAGCAGCCACATCGGGGCGTGATCCCCCGGGTAGAGGATCGTGGACGCCCAGAGCAGCGCGGTCAGCGCGATCGTTCCGATCACGAGAGGGGCGCGTGCGGCCTGGCGCCGGGCGACGAGCTGCCCGTACACGAGCCCCACCACCATGTTGGACAGGACCACCAGCGTGAGCAGCTCACCGGCGGTACCCCTGCTCAGTCCCTGCGCCTCCACCAGGAACGGCATGCCCCACAGCAGCAGGAACACGACGGCGGGGAACTGGGACGTGAAGTGCACCCACATGCCGAGCTGGGTGCCGGGCTCCCGCCAGGAGGCGGCGAGCTGCCTTCGTACATGCGCGGTTCCGGCGCGCGCCGCGGGCAGTGGCTCGTATCCCTCGGGATGGTCTTTCAAGAAGAGCAGCACCAGCACGAGGACGACGGCGCCCGCGGCGGAACTGCCCGCGAAGGTGGCGGTCCAGCCGATGCCGTGCACCGCCCGTGCGATGAAGAGGGTCGAGACGAGGTTGCCCACCATCCCGAACAGCGCCGTGGCCTGGCCGATCAGAGGCCCGCGACGGGCCGGGAACCAGCGGCTGCCGAGCCGCAGCACGCTGATGAACGTCATCGCGTCACCGCAGCCGAGCAGCGCGCGGGACGCCAGCGCGGTGCCGTACGAGGGCGCCAGCGCGAAACCGAGCTGGCCGAGGGTGAACAGCGTGGACCCGATGACGAGAACCCGCTTGGTACCGAGCCGGTCGACCATCAGCCCGACGGGTATCTGCATGCCCGCGTAGACGAGGAGCTGCAGGATGGAGAACGTTGACAGGGCGGAGGCGTTGACATCGAACCTGGCGGCGGCGTCGAGTCCGGCGACGCCCAGGCTCGTACGGAAGATGATGGCGACGAAGTAGACGGAGACCCCGACACCCCAGACCAGGGCGGCACGGCGGCCTCCGGGCGGATCGCCCGGCAGGGGCAGAGAGGAGGCGGCGGACGTCATCGGTCGTCACCCCGGACGAGCACCTTGACCCGGCTGACATGGCGCCGTACGACCTGCGCCGCGGCGTCGGCGTCACCGGCTCTGATGGCTTCGCACAGCTCGGTGTGCTCGGCGATATTGGCGGCGATCCGGCCGGGGTGCGCCTCCAGCACGGCGACGCCCATGCGCAACTGGCGGTCGCGGAGCTGGTCGTAGAGGCGCGACAGTATCTCGTTGCCCGCGTTCTTCACGATCTCGGCGTGGAAACAGCGGTCCTTCACGGAGACCTCGGCCAGGTCCCCGTCCCGCGCGA
>DATCWZ010000552.1:0-10973 GCA_036566065.1 Streptomyces sp.
CACCGGCGCCGACAGCACCCTCGGGGCCGTCGGTGACGCGGCGGCGCCCGCGCTGACCAGCGCCCTGGGGTACTCGCTCGCCGGAGCCGCCGCCCCCGTCACCGACCTCCGGATCGACCCGCTGGCCGGGACCGAGGCCGACCCGCTGGACAACGCGGTGGGCACGCAGATCGCCGACTTCAAGCCCGTGACCACGGCGATCGTCACAGGACCGCTGGCGAGCGGCGCCGCGCTCCGCGATCTGCCGGTGGTGGGACGGGCGGCCGGCCTGCTCAGCCACTGACCGGCCACCGGTCCCGCCACCCGCGCGGCGGGGCCGGTCGCGGTCGGATCCGTCACGTTCAGTACGAGGAGCCGGAGGCTCCCAGCGCACCGGTCGGGTGCCAGACGGTCTTCGTCTCCAGGAAGGCCGTCAGCCGCCGCGTGCCCGGATCGGCGGACCAGTCCGTCGTACCCGCACCCGTACCGCCCGGCGCGTCCGCCGCCCCCGGGCGCAGCACCCGCTTCACGTTGTCCGCAGCGGCGATCTCCAGCTCCTTCGCCAGCTCGGTCCCGACGCCCGCCCCGGTGAGGTCGATCCCGTTGACGTCCCGGTGGGAGGCCAGCGGGAGCGCCAGTTCGGCCGTCTTCCCGGACAGGATGTTCACCACACCGCCCGGCAGGTCGGACGTGGCCAGTACCTCGCCCAGCGACAGCGCGGGCAGCGGGGCGCGCGCGGAGGCGATGACCACGGCCGTGTTGCCGGTGGCGATCACCGGCGCGACGACCGAGACGAGCCCCAGGAACGACGACTCCTGCGGGGCCAGCACCGTGACGACACCCGTCGGTTCGGGCGTGGAGAGGTTGAAGAACGGGCCCGCGACCGGGTTCGCCCCGCCCACGACCTGGCCGATCTTGTCGGTCCAGCCCGCGTACCAGACCCAGCGGTCGATGGCCGCGTCCACGACGGCCGCCGCCTTGGCCTTCGACAGCCCGTCGGCCTCCGCGACCTCCCGTACGAACTGGTCCCGGCGGCCCTCCAGCATCTCCGCGACGCGGTAGAGGACCTGGCCCCTGTTGTACGCGGTCGCGCCCGACCAGCCGCCGAACGCCTTGCGGGCGGCCACGACGGCGTCACGCGCGTCCTTGCGGCTGGCCTGCGGCGCGTTCGCCAGCCACCGGTTCCTGCCCGCCGCGCCAGCGGCTGATGTCTTTGCCGTCACCTCGTACACCCGGCCGCTCTCGGAGCGGGGGAACTTGCCCCCGACGTACAGCTTGTAGGTCTTGAAGACACTCAGTCGCCCGTCAGACATCGAGGTAGGCCTCCAGACCGTGGCGGCCGCCCTCGCGGCCGAAGCCCGACTCCTTGTAACCGCCGAACGGCGAGGTCGGGTCGAACTTGTTGAACGTGTTGGCCCAGATGACGCCCGCGCGGAGCTTCCCCGCCACCGCGAGGATGCGGGAGCCCTTCTCCGTCCAGATGCCCGCCGAGAGGCCGTACTGGCTGTTGTTGGCCTTGGCGACGGCCTCCTCCGGCGTACGGAAGGTCAGCACCGAGAGCACAGGGCCGAAGATCTCGTCACGGGCGACGACGTGGGCCTGGGTGACGTTGGTGAAGAGCGTCGGCGCGAACCAGTAGCCCGAGGACGGCAGCTCGCACGGCGCGGACCAGCGCTCGGCGCCCTCCGCCTCGCCCTTCTCGACGAGTTCGGTGATCCGGGAGAGCTGCTGCTCGGAGTTGATCGCGCCGATGTCGGTGTTCTTGTCGAGCGGGTCGCCGAGCCGCAGGGTGGACAGCCGCCGCTTGAGCGAGTCCAGCACCTCGTCCTGGACGGACTCCTGGACGAGAAGTCGCGAGCCCGCGCAGCAGACCTGGCCCTGGTTGAAGAAGATGCCGTTGACGATGCCCTCGACGGCCTGGTCGACGGGGGCGTCGTCGAAGACGATGTTGGCGCCCTTGCCGCCGAGCTCCAGGGTCGCCTTCTTGCCCGTGCCCGCGATGCTCCGGGCGATGGCCTTGCCGACGGCGGTCGAACCGGTGAAGGCGACCTTGTTGACATCCGGGTGTTCGACGAGGGCGGCGCCCGCGTCCCCGTAACCCGTCAGGATGTTGACGACGCCCCTGGGCAGGCCCGCCTGGCGGCAGATGTCCGCGAAGAACAGCGCGGACAGCGGGGTGGTCTCCGCCGGCTTGAGCACCACCGTGTTGCCGGTGGCGAGCGCCGGGGCGATCTTCCAGGCCAGCATCAGCAGCGGGAAGTTCCACGGGATGATCTGCCCGGCCACACCCAGCGGGCGCGGGTTCGCGCCGAATCCGGCGTGGTCCAGCTTGTCGGCCCAGCCCGCGTAGTAGAAGAAGTGCGCGGCGACCAGCGGAAGGTCCGCGTCGCGCGTCTCCTTGATCGGCTTTCCGTTGTCCAGCGTCTCCAGGACGGCCAGCTCACGCGAGCGCTCCTGGATGATCCGGGCGATCCGGAACAGATACTTGGCGCGCTCGGAGCCGGGCAGCGCCGACCACTTCTCGAAGGCCCTGCGCGCCGCCTTCACGGCCCGGTCCACATCCTCGGAGCCGGCCCGCGCGACCTCGGAGAGCACCTCCTCGCTGGCGGGGCTGACCGACTTGAAGACCTTGCCGTCGGCGGCCTCGGTGAACTCGCCGTCGATGAACAGGCCGTACGACGGGGCGATGTCGACGAGGGAGCGGGACTGCGGAGCCGGTGCGTAATCGAAAACAGATGCCATGGCGTATCAGTCCACCGTCACATAATCGGGGCCGGAGTAAGCGCCGGTGCTGAGCCTCTGGCGCTGCATCAGCAGGTCGTTCAGCAGGCTGGAGGCACCGAAGCGGAACCAGTGGTTGTCCAGCCAGTCCTCGCCCGCGGTCTCGTTCACCAGCACCAGGAACTTGATCGCGTCCTTGGATGTACGGATGCCGCCCGCCGGCTTCACACCGATCTGTACCCCGGTCTGCTCCCGGAAATCGCGCACGGCCTGAAGCATCAGCAGTGTGTTCGCGGGCGTGGCGTTGACGCCGACCTTGCCGGTCGACGTCTTGATGAAGTCCGCCCCGGCCAGCATCCCGAGCCAGGAAGCCCGCCGGATGTTGTCGTACGTGGACAGCTCGCCGGTCTCGAAGATCACCTTGAGCCGGGCCCGGCCGCACTCGGCCTTCACGGCGAGGATCTCCTCGTACACCTTCAGATAGCGGCCGGAGAGGAACGCCCCCCGGTCGATCACCATGTCGATCTCGTCGGCCCCGGCCGCCACGGCGGCGCGCACATCCGCCAGCTTGACGGGCAGCGCGGACCGCCCGGAGGGGAACGACGTCGCGACGGACGCCACCTTCACCCCGGAACCGGCCAGCGCGGCGACGGCCGTTGCCGCCATGTCGGGGTAGACGCAGACCGCCGCGGTGCGCGGGGTCGTGCGGTCGGACGGGTCGGGGTTGAGGGCCTTGGCGGCGAGGGACCGGACCTTGCCCGGGGTGTCCGCGCCTTCCAGCGTCGTCAGGTCGATCATCGAGATGGCGAGATCGATGGCGTACGCCTTGGCTGTCGTCTTGATCGACCGGGTACCGAGCGAGGCGGCACGCGCTTCGAGTCCTACGGGATCGACACCGGGCAGTCCGTGCAGGAAGCGGCGCAGCGCACTGTCGGTCGCCGTCACGTCGGCGAATGCAGGGGCAGTGGTGGGCATGGTCACCAGATGAGCATATCTACGCGCGTAGCGACCTGTATAGGGGCCATCTGTTTCCGGTACATCACGCGCGGGGGCGCCGCTGCCGGGACGGGCGCCCAGACGGTCACCCCGACGGCCGCCCCGGCAATCCGTTGCCCCGTCAGGCACAATCGGGCACATGACGAGCCCCACACCTTCCACCGAGCCGACGTACGCCGACCGGACCTATCGGTCGGGTGGCGGACTGGTCGGGGGCGTCCTGCTGGTCCTGCTGGCCGTCTGGCTCGGCGGCGACGCGCTGTTCCAGGGCGCCGGGCAGACCCCGTGGCTGGCCCTGGCGACCCTGTTGGCCGTGATGCCGCTGATCGTGGCCTTCACCCTCCGGCCCGCCGTGTTCGCCAACGGCGAACGCATCCGGATCCGCAATCCGTTCCGGACGATCGTGCTGCCCTGGTCGGATGTCGCCGACATCCGCGCCGGGTACTCCAGCGAGCTGTTCACCGAGGACGGCGCGAAGTACCAGCTCTGGGCCGTCCCCGTTTCGCTGCGCGACCGCAAGCGGGCCGCCAGGAAGTCCGCCCGGGCCCCGCACCCCGGTGTCCGCCCGGCCGACACCCGGCTGGCGGCCGCCGACCAGACCATGAGCGACCTGCACAGCCTGATGGAGCGGGCCGGCGCCGACCCCGCCGACCCGGACAGGCCCGCGCCGACGGCATCGGTGCGCTGGGCGTACGAGATCATCGCCCCCACCGCCGTCGGCGTGGTGCTGCTCGCAGTGCTGCTCGCGATCGGCTGAGCCGCGGAGTGCCGGTTCAGTGATGGCCCAGCATCCCCGGCGAGTCGATGTCCACCGTCACAGCACCGGGCGGATAGCGGTCCTCGTGCGCGGTAAGCAGGATCGACATGCCGGTGAACTCCGCCCGCGGTGACGCGCAGTACAGCGCGTGACAGGTATCGGGGCCGCCGAAGCCGTCCCGTACCAGCGTGCCCACGGTCACCGATGCGACGGTGTCGAGGATGTCGATGCTGACCGAGGAGAACGCGAGCACGGCTCTGCCCGCGCCGGCGTCCTCGGATTCGGCCTGCACGAGGCAGAGCGCGGGAACCCACAGCCGGTCGCTCGGAGTATTCGCCATGTTGGCGGCCAACTGGTTGAGGACCTTGTGTCCCCCGGCGAGGGCGCGCACGGCGCTGGTGTCGAGGATGATCACGCGCCCGGCCCCCGGGCGGCCCGTACCTTTTCCGCAGCGACCCGGTAGACATTGGCGAGTATGTCGGGGGCTCGGTCGAACTCCTCGTCGCTCATGTCGATGCCCATGTTCTGCCGGGCCGCCGCGCGGTCGGCGCGCAGCCGCTCGACGATCTGCGCCTGGGTGAGTTCGCGCTCGGCGAGCTGCTGGACGAGCTGTCCCAGTGTGAGACCGCGCTCGGCTGCCAGGGCTGCGAGATGGTCGCGTGCTTCCCGGGGAACCTGGATGGTAGTCGTCGCCATAGCGTGACTATAGCGTGACCGTGGTACTCGCGCGGGCTGACCGGCGGCTCAACATTGTCCCACTGAGACGGGCCGGCCCACCGCGTTCGCCGCCGATACGGCGTCAGATGCCCGCGGCGGTGGCCAGGTCCCGCTTGATGCCGGTGAGCAGGTCCGCTGCCCGGGTCCTGGCCGCCGGGAGTTCGTCGCGTCCGGGGACCGGGACGACGACCTCCAGGTAGCACTTCAGCTTCGGCTCGGTGCCGCTCGGGCGGACGATCACCCTGGCGCCCCGCAGCGCGTAGCGCAGCCCGTCCGTGGGCGGCAGCAGGTCCGTGCCGTGAGAAAGGTCCTCGGCCGAGGTGACGGGCAGGCCCGCCAGCGCGGTGGGCGGGCTCTCGCGCAGGCGCCGCATGGCGTCCGCGATGACCGCGATGTCCTCGACCCGGACCGCCAACTGGTCCGTGGCGTGCAGGCCGTGTTCGAGTGCCAGGTCGTCCAGCAGATCCAGCAGTGTGCGGCCCCGCGCTTTGAGTCCGGAGGCGAGTTCGGCGATCAGCAGGGCCGCGGTGATGCCGTCCTTGTCGCGTACGCCGTCCGGGTCGCAGCAGTAACCGAGCGCCTCCTCGTATCCGTACCGCAGGCCGTCGACCCGGGCGATCCACTTGAAACCGGTCAGCGTCTCCTCGTACCCGAGACCCGCCTTCTCCGCGATCCGGCCGAGCAGCGAGGACGACACGATCGACTCGGCGAAGACGCCGGTGACGCCCCGGGACACCAGATGCGCGGCGAGCAGCGCGCCCACCTCGTCGCCGCGCAGCGTCCGCCAGCCCGCGGCGGACTCCGGGTCGGGGACGCCCACGGCGCAGCGGTCGGCGTCGGGGTCGTTGGCGATGACGATGTCGGGGTGCGTACGGCGCGCGGTCGCGAAGGCGAGATCCATCGCGCCGGGCTCTTCCGGGTTGGGGAAGGCGACGGTGGGGAAGGCGGGGTCGGGCTCGGACTGCTCGGCCACCAGCTCCGGCGCCGGGAAACCGGCCCGGGCGAAGGCGGCCGTCAGGACGGAGGTGCCGACGCCGTGCATCGCCGTGTACACGGTGCGTACGGTGCGGGGCGAGCCGGGGCGCAGGACCGTGCCCGTACGGGCGAGATAGGCGTCCAGGACGTCCTCGCCGAGGATCTCCCAGCCGTCGCCGGGGCGCGGCACGCCGTCGAGCGGGCCGACCGCCGCGATCGCCGCCGCGATGTCCGTATCGGACGGGGGGACGATCTGCGAGCCGTCGCCGAGGTACACCTTGTAGCCGTTGTCGCGCGGCGGGTTGTGGCTTGCGGTGACCTCCACACCGGCGATGGCGCCCAGGTGCCGTATGGCGAACGCGAGCACGGGGGTGGGCAGCGGGCGGGGCAGCACGGCCGCGCGCAGGCCCGCTCCGGTCACCACGGCGGCGGTGTCGCGGGCGAAGTCCGCGGACTTGTAGCGGGCGTCGTAGCCGATGACGACGAGTCCGCCGTCGTGGCCCTGGTCCTTCAGGTACGCGGCGAGACCGGCGGCCGCGCGGATGACGACGGCGCGGTTCATCCGCATCGGCCCGGCGCCGAGTTCGCCACGCAGGCCCGCCGTGCCGAACTGGAGCGTGCCCCGGAAGCGGTCGGTGAGCGCGTCGAGGTCCTCGGCCGCGATGAGCTTGGCGAGCTCCTCGCGGGTGTCCGGGTCCGGGTCCTCGGCCAGCCAGGTCCTTGCCCGGTCGATGAGATCCTGCTGCACTGTGTCCGCCTCTCGGAGTTACGGATGGGATGGGGCGCTGCGCCGCGGGGTCAGATGCGGTCCAGGACCCGGGCCAGCAGCGCGCCCATGCGGGTGGCTGAGTCCCGGCCGGCCCGGAGCACTTCTTCATGGTTGAGGGGCTCGCCGCTCAGGCCTGCCGCCAGGTTCGTGACCAGGGAGATCCCCAGCACCTCGGCCCCCGCCTCGCGCGCCGCGATCGCCTCCAGCACGGTGGACATGCCGACCAGGTCGCCGCCCAGCACCCGGACCATGTTGATCTCGGCCGGAGTCTCGTAGTGCGGGCCGGGGAACTGTACGTACACGCCCTCTTCGAGCGTCGCGTCGATCTCCTTGCACAGCGTCCGCAGCCGCGGCGAGTACAGGTCCGTCAGGTCGACGAAGTTCGCGCCGATGACCGGCGACACCGCCGTGAGGTTGATGTGGTCGCTGATCAGCACCGGCTGTCCCGGGCGCATGCCCTCGCGGAGACCGCCGCAGCCGTTCGTCAGGATCACCGTCTTGCAGCCCGCGGCGACGGCCGTACGGACACCGTGGGAGACGGCGGCGACGTCCCGGTGCTCGTAGTAGTGCGTACGGCCCAGGAAGACCAGGGCGCGCTTGCCGCCGATCCGGTACGAGCGCACCGTGCCGCCGTGTCCCTCCACCGCGGGGCGCGGGAACCCGGGCAGCGAGGTCACGGGGAACTCGGCCTCCGGGACGCCGAGCGCGTCGCCCGCGGGGGCCCACCCGGAGCCCATCACGAGGGCGACGTCGTGGGTCTCGGCGCCGGTCAGCTCGCGCAGGCGGGCGGCGGCGTCGGCAGCGGCGGCGTGCGGATCGCCCTGGACGTGGTCCGGAATAACAGATGCGTTCACGCGGACGAGGGTAACCGGTCGGTCCCTACGCGCGTAGATGCACCTGTGCGGGAACTGGCCGAGCGTGTTCGTAGGTTCGTCCAGAAGGGGTGCGAGCAGGGCGCTCAGCAGGGGCGCTTGCGCAGCTCCATCACATAATCGTGCGGCGCGCCCGCCGAATCGGCCGCATCCGCCACCTCGCCCAGATAGCGCGCTGAGGGCAGCCCGCCCTCGTACCCGTTGAGCACATACATCCAGGAGGGCTCCGTGCCGTCCAGGGTGTGCACGCGCACCCGCATACGCCGGTAGATGTCGAGGCCGACGCCTTCCCACCGGTCCATGGAGTCCTCGTCCATCGGCGCCAGCTCGTACAGCGCCACGAAGACCTGGGAACGCGGTGCCTCCACCACCGTGGCCAGCGCGCCCTCCCAGCCCATCTGCTCCCCGCCGAACGTCAGCCGCCAGCCGTTGAGCCAGCCGGTACCGCGCAGCGGCGAGTGCGGAGCGCGGCGCGCCATCAGCCGCGCGTCGAGGTTGCCGGCATAGGCGGCGTAGAGCGACATGGCACCGAGAGTACGGGAGGCGGCGGCCGGCGTGCGGATCCAGGTCCGGAAAGCACCGGCCAGGCCCGCCTTCGTTCCCGGGCGGGGCCCCGGGGCGAAGCACCTTGGCGGGTGCGGGACAATGGAGCACGTACTGCATTCCCCGGGGCGAGCCCTGGACCCCCGGCCGGTGCGGCGGACGGCCGCGGGACGACACCACGCGAGGCGGACTTTTTCGTGACCCGGATCGTGATCATCGGCGGCGGCCCCGGCGGCTACGAGGCGGCACTGGTGGGCGCCCAGCTCGGCGCGGAGGTGACCGTCGTCGACTGCGACGGCCTCGGCGGCGCCTCCGTACTCACCGACTGCGTACCCTCGAAGACTTTGATCGCGACGGCCGAGGTGATGACGACCTTCAGTTCCTCGTACGAGGAACTGGGCATCATCGTCGCTGACGACACGCCGTACGTGGAGCGGGCGGCGCGGGTCGTCGGCGTCGACCTCGGCAAGGTCAACCGGCGGGTCAAGCGCCTGGCGCTCGCCCAGTCCCACGACATCACCGCCTCCGTCACCCGCGCCGGTGCCCGGGTGGTACGCGGGCGCGGCCGCCTCGTCGGCCTCCAGGCCGCCGACGGTTCGCGCCAGGTCGTCGTCACCGCAGCCGACGGTACGGAGGAGTCGCTCACCGCCGACGCCGTACTCATCGCGACCGGCGGCCACCCCCGGGAGATCCCGGACGCGCTCCCCGACGGCGAACGCATCCTGAACTGGACCCAGGTGTACGACCTGGACGAACTCCCCACGGACCTCATCGTCGTCGGTTCGGGTGTCACGGGCGCCGAGTTCGCCGGTGCCTACCAGGCGCTCGGCTCGCACGTCACGCTCGTCTCGTCCCGCGACCGGGTGCTCCCCGGCGAGGACCCGGACGCCGCCGCCGTCCTGGAGGACGTGTTCCGGCGCCGCGGCATGAATGTCATGGCCCGCTCCCGGGCGCAGTCCGCCAAACGGGTGGGCGACGGGGTCGAGGTCACGCTGGCCGACGGGCGCGTCATCTCCGGCTCGCACTGCCTCATGGCGGTCGGCGCCATACCGAACACCGCGGGCATGGGCCTGGAGGAGGCCGGGGTCCAGCTCAAGGACTCGGGTCACATCAGGACGGACAGGGTCTCGCGCACCAGCGCGCCCGGCGTCTACGCGGCCGGTGACGTCACCGGCATCTTCGCGCTGGCCTCGGTCGCCGCGATGCAGGGCCGGATCGCGATGTACCACTTCCTGGGCGACGCGGTGGCCCCGCTCAACCTCAAGACCGTCTCGTCCAACGTCTTCACCGACCCCGAGATCGCCACCTGCGGCTACACCCAGGCCGACGTGGACGGGGGCCGGATCGACGCCCGGGTCGTGAAGCTGCCGCTGCTGCGTAATCCGCGCGCGAAGATGCAGGGCATCCGGGACGGTTTCGTCAAGATCTTCTGCCGGCCGGGTACGGGCATTGTCGTCGGCGGGTGTGTTGTCGCGCCGCGTGCGAGTGAGCTGATCCATCCGATCTCGATCGCGGTCGACAACAACCTGACCGTGGAACAGATGGCGAACGCGTTCACCGTGTACCCGTCGCTGTCGGGGTCGATCGCCGAGGTGGCCCGGCAGTTGCAGTCCCGGAAGCACACGGGCGAGGCGTAGGCGTAGGCCGGGGGCCCTGGGTCTGGGGGTCCTTCGGGTGTGCGGGCGGCACATGCGGTGCTCCTATACCACCGGGGTGCCGTGTCGATGTACAACTTCCGTTATTCGGCGCAAACTGCTGAAAACCAACGAGCGGTCAGGTTACTGTCAGTTTCGTGTTCGCTGCAGAACGTCGTCAGTTGATCCTCGAAATGGTGCGCGCCAACGGGGCGGTATCGCTCCGTGAGCTCGCCCGCGTCGTCCAGACCTCCGAAGTGACCGTACGGCGGGACGTGCGGGCGCTGGAGGCAGAAGGACTCCTCGACCGCCGGCATGGCGGTGCGGTCTTGCCGGGCGGTTTTACGCGGGAGTCCGGCTTTCCGCAGAAATCCCATCTCTCCACCGCGGAGAAAACGGCCATCGCCGACCTGGCAGCGGGTCTGGTCGGTGAGGGTGAGGCCATTGTGGTCGGCGCCGGGACAACCACGCAGGAGCTGGCCCGCCGGCTCGCGCGGGTGCCTGGCCTGACCGTGGTCACCAACTCACTGCTGGTCGCCCAGGCGTTGGCCCATGCCAACCGGGTGGAGGTGGTGATGACGGGCGGCACCCTGCGCGGGAGCAACTACGCGCTGGTGGGCAGCGGGGCCGAGCAGTCCCTGCACGGTCTGCGGGTGTCGCGCGCGTTCCTGTCCGGGAGCGGGCTCACCGCGGAGCGGGGGCTGTCCACGTCCAACATGCTGTCGGCGAGCGTCGACCGGGCGCTGGTACAGGCCGCCGCGGAGGTGGTGGTCCTCGCCGACCATACGAAGCTCGGCTCCGACACGATGTTTCAGACGGTGCCGACGGATGTGATCACCCGTCTGGTGACGGACGAACCGCCCGTTCATGATGAGCGTGCCGCGACCGAGTTGCAGGCGCTGGCCGACCAGGGAGTCGAGATCACCGTGGCGGGGCCGGGGCTGGACCCGTCCGCGAGTGGGGGCGCCCCGCCGGGGCGGCCGCCCGGGCGGCGGGACATGCCTCTGCCG
>DATCWZ010000077.1:0-2503 GCA_036566065.1 Streptomyces sp.
GCGGGCGAGCTCGCCGAACGGGCCCGCAAGGCGCTGGTCGCGGCCGGAGTCACGGACCCCGATGTCATCGACCCGGACAACCCCCCGGGCGAGCCCAGCATTTCGACGTACCACGCGTTCGCCGGACGGCTCCTCACCGAACACGGCCTGCGCATCGGTCTCGAACCCACCACCCGCCTCCTCGCCGACGCCACCCGCTATCAGCTCGCCGCCCGGGTGCTGCGCGAGGCACCCGGCCCCTATCCCGCGCTGACCAGGTCGTTCCCCAGCCTCGTCAGCGATCTGCTGGCACTCGACGCCGAGCTCGCCGAACATCTCGTACGACCGGAGCAGCTCGCGGAGTACGACACCGAGCTGCTCCGCACTCTGGAACCGGCGCGGCTCAGCAACGCGGAGCTGCGCAAGGTCCCCGAAACCGCCGAGGCCCGCCGCGAACTCCTCGGGCTGACGCTGCGTTACCGCGAGGCCAAACGCGCCCGCGATCTGCTCGACTTCGGCGACCAGATCGCGCTCTCCGCCGAACTCGCCCTCACCCGGCCCGAAGTCGGTGCCATCCTGCGGGACGAATTCCGTGTCGTCCTGCTCGACGAGTACCAGGACACCTCGGTCGCCCAGCGGCTGCTGCTTGCCGCGCTGTTCGGCGGCGCCGGGGAGGGCGTCCTCGGGCATCCCGTCACCGCGGTCGGCGACCCGTGCCAGGCCATCTACGGCTGGCGGGGCGCTTCCGTCGCCAACCTCGACGACTTCCCGCGCCACTTCCCGCAGGCCGACGGCACCCCCGCCACCCGCTACTCCCTCAGCGAGAACCGCCGCAGCGGCGGCCGCCTCCTCCAGCTCGCCAACGGGCTCGCGGGCCCGCTGCGCGCCATGCACGAAGGCGTCGAGGCCCTGCGGCCCGCCCCCGGTGCCGAGCGCGACGGCCTGGTCCGCTGCGCCCTGCTCCGTACGCACGACGAAGAGATCGACTGGCTCGCCGATTCGATCGCCCATCTCGTACGCACCGGCAAGGCGCCCGGCGAGATCGCCGTCCTGTGCCGCACCGCGGGGGACTTCGCCCGGATCCAGGCCGCGCTCGTCGCCCGCGACATCCCGGTGGAGGTCGTCGGCCTGTCCGGGCTGCTGCACCTTCCGGAGGTCGCCGACCTCGTCGCGGTCTGCGAGGTGCTCCAGGACCCGGGGGCCAACGCGTCCCTGGTGCGGCTCCTCACCGGGCCCCGCTGGCGCATCGGCCCCCGGGACCTGGCCCTGCTCGGCCGCCGGGCCCGGCTGCTGGTCCACCGCGCGTCCCATGGCGACGACGACGACTTCGACCCGGACCGGCGCCTGGCCGAGGCAGTCGAAGGCATCGACCCCGCCGAGGTGATCTCCCTCGCCGACGCCCTCGACACCTTCCTCGAACCGGGCGGCGCCGAGGACGACGGGCTGGCGTTCTCCGCCGATGCCCGGGTCCGCTTCGCCCGCCTCGCAGCCGAACTGCGCGATCTGCGCCGGTCCCTGGCCGACCCGCTCATGGACGTACTGCACCGCGTCCTGACCGTCACGGGCCTTGAGGTCGAACTCTCCGCCTCGCCGCATGCCCTGGCCGCCCGCCGCCGGGAGACCCTCGGCAACTTCCTGGACGTGGCCGCCGGTTTCGCCACGGTCGACGGCGAGGCATCGCTGCTGGCTTTCCTCGGCTTCCTGCGCACCGCCGCGCAGTACGAGAAGGGCCTGGACAACGCGCTTCCGGGCGGTGAGAACACGGTCAAGGTCCTCACCGCGCACAAGTCGAAGGGACTGGAGTGGGACGTCGTCGCCGTGCCGGGGCTGGTGGCGGGGCAGTTCCCCAGCGGCCAGTCCCGGGACGCCTGGACCTCGCAGTCCAAGGTCCTGCCGCACGCCCTGCGCGGCGACGCCGCCACACTGCCCGTCGTCCACTCCTGGGACGCCAAGGGGCTCAAGGCGTTCAAGGAGGCGATGAAGGAGCATCAGCGCACCGAGGAACTCCGCCTCGGATACGTCACTTTCACGCGCCCGCGCAGCCTGCTGCTCGGCTCGGGGCACTGGTGGGGGCCGTCCCAGAAGAAGGCACGCGGCCCGTCCGAGTTCCTGCGCGCGCTGTACGACCACTGTGTGGCGGGATACGGCGAGATCGAGGTCTGGGCCGACGAGCCCGCCGACGGCGAGGAGAACCCGGCGCTGCAGGAGAAGGGCGCCGACCGGGCGTGGCCCCTCCCGCTGGACGACACCGCCATGGCCCGCCGCCGCGCCGCCAAGGACACGGTGCTGGCCCACCTGGAGGCACTGGCCGCCGCGCCCGGACCATACGACGCTGAGGCCGATGCGCCCGGTCCGGACGAGGCAGCGGACTGGGACTCCCTCGCGACCGAACGCCCCGCGCGCCCGCTCCTCCCGCGTGTCCCCGCCGCCCGGACCCCGGCCGGCCGGCGCGACGCGCACCTCACCCCGGAGGAGACCCGCACGCTCGCCTCCTGGGACCGCGATCTCGACGCACTCGCCGGTG
>DATCWZ010000284.1:0-2895 GCA_036566065.1 Streptomyces sp.
GCCAGGCGAGCCGCCGCGAGAGCCGTACGACGGGGGCGCGCGCCGCGAAGAGCAGGGCGCCGCCGGCCCAGGTGAGCGCCGAGAGCAGGAAGACCGTGCCGAAGCCGTGCCAGAGAGCGAGGTGGTACGGATGGGCCGGGGCGGGGAACACGTCGGCGTACGCGGCGAACAGGCTGTCCGTCCAGTTGACGCCGGGGCCGAGCACCAGGCCCGCTCCGGCGAGCAGGGCGGGGGCGGCGAGGAAGGCGGGCCCGGCCCGGTGCACGGGGGTGTCGCCGATGCCGGGTTTCCGGGCGAACGCACCCCACAGAAAGCGCAGGGTGTACGCGGTGGTCAGCACGGAACCGGCCACGGCGACGGCCAGCGACCACTGGTCAGCCGTGTCCCCGTGCAGCAACGCGTCGAAGGCGGCCTCCTTCGCGGCGAATCCGAGTAGCGGCGGCAGGGCGGCCATGGACGCGGCGGCGAGCACGGCGACCGCGCAGACGTGGGGCAGCGCGCGGCCCACCCCGGAGAGCCTGCGCAGATCACGGGTGCCCGTCGCATGGTCGATGATCCCGGTGACCAGGAACAGCGGGGCCTTGAACAGGGCCTGGGCCAGGATCATGACGGCGGCGGCGAGTGCCGTGTTCCGGTTGCCCGTCCCGGCGAGGACGGTGAGGAAGCCGAGCTGGCTGACGGTTCCGTAGGCGAGGAGGAGCTTCAGGTCGTTGAGGCGCAGTGCGCGCCAGCCGCCGAGCAGCATGGTCGCGCCGCCGAGTACGAGGACGGCGGGCCGCCAGACGGGGGCGTCGGCGAACGCAGGGGCGAGCCTGGCCACCAGATAGACACCGGCCTTGACCATGGCCGCGGCATGCAGATAGGCGCTGACGGGGGTCGGGGCGGACATGGCGTTCGGGAGCCAGAGGGAGAACGGCCAGATCGCGGACTTGGACAGCGCCCCGCACAGGACGAGCACGAGCGCCACGGACACGGCGGCGGTCGGCTCGGGCGGCCGGGCGACGATGGCGGAGATCCGGTAGGTACCCGCCGCCTGACCGATGATCAGAAAACCGATGAGCATGGCGAGGCCGCCGAAGGTGGTGACCAGAAGGGCCTGCAGCGCGGAGCGCCGGTTCTGTTTGTCCTCGCTGTCGTGTCCGATGAGCAGATACGAGAAGACGGTGGTCAGTTCCCAGAACACATAGAGCGTGATCAGGTCGTCGGCCAGGACGAGGGCGAGCATGGCGCCCGCGAAGGCCAGCAGGTTCCCGGCGAAGGCGGCGAGTTGGGGGGTCGGGTCGGTGAAGTAGGCGGCGCAGTACAGCAGTACGAGTGCGCCGACCCCGGCCGCGAGCAGGACCATCAGTTCGGCGAGCGCGTCCAGGCGCAGGGCGAGCGATACGCCGTAATCCGGAATCCACTCCCATGACCAGGTGACCGCCCGTCCGGCCGCCGCCGTGCCCCACTGGGCCAGGGCCCAGCAGGTGGTGGCGGCCGGGGGCAGCGCGAGCACGAGGAAGGCCAGCCTGCCGAGCCGCCGCACCAGTGGGCGCGCGCAGGCCGCCAGCACGAAGTGGCAGACGATGAGCGCGGTCACGGGAAGGGATCCGGAGCAAAGGGCACCGAATACAGATATATCCCTCGGCTCGGTTCACCCGTCCGGCGCGCCGCCGCGCGCCGGACGGGCGCGGAACACGTCGCGGGCGGTCCCGGAGCGGGCGGCGGGGTCAGTCCAGTACGGCGATGCCTTCGAGTTCGACCAGGGCCTGTTCGTCCCAGAGCCGGACGGTTCCGATCACCGCCATCGCGGGGAAGTCGCGCCCCGCGAGCCGGCGCCAGATCCTGCCGATCTCGGCGGAGTGGGCGCGGTAGTCGGCGACATCGGTGGCGTACACGGTGACGCGGGCCAGCGAGGCCGGGGCGCCGCCCGCCGCGCGCAGGGCGGTGAGCAGATTGCCCAGCGCCGTCTCGAACTGCTCGGGCAGCGTGGTCCCGACGACCTTGCCGTCCCCGTCCAGGGCGGTCTGGCCGGCCAGGAAGACCAGCCGTCCGCCGCTGGCGGTCACGGCGTGCGAAAAGCCGGTGGCCGGGGCGAGTTCGGCAGGGTTGATCCGTTCGATGGGGTTCACTGCTTCGGCTCCCGGGTCTTGTACAGCTCCTTGGCGATGATGGTGCGCTGTACCTCGCTCGCGCCCTCGTAGATACGGGGCGCGCGGACCTCCCGGTACAGGTGTTCCAGCAGATGGCCGCTGCGCAGGGCGCGGGCGCCGTGCAGTTGGACGGCGGCGTCGACGACGTACTGCGCGGTCTCGGTGGCGTACAGCTTGGCCATGGCCGCGCGCCGGGGGACGCCGGGTTCGCCCGCGTCGTGGGCCGCGGCCGCCGCGTACACCAGGAGGCGGGCGGCCTCGGTGCGGGTGGCCATCTCGGCGACCTGGTGCGCGACGGCCTGGAGGTCCTTGAGCGGGCCGCCGAACGCGGTGCGCGAGGCGGTGTGTTCCAGCGTGGCGTCGAGCGCGGCGCGGGCCATACCGACGGCGAACGCGCCGACGCTGGGCCGGAAGAGATTCAGCGTGTTCATCGCGACGGAGAAGCCCCGGTCGGGTTCGCCGAGCATGTCGTCGGCGGTGACCGGCACCCCGTCGAAGGCCAGCGCCCCGATGGGGTGCGGGGAGAGCATGTCCAGCGCCTCCCCGGTGAGGCCGGGGCGGTCGGCGGGGACGAGGAACGCGGTGATGCCCCGCGCCCCGGCGCCCTCGGTCGTCCGGGCGAAGACGGTGTAGAAGTCGGCCTCCGGGGCGTTGGAGATCCAGCACTTCTCGCCGGTCAGCCGCCAGCCGTCCGCGGAGCGCCGGGCGTCGAGCGCGAGTGCGGCGGCGTCGGATCCGGCACCGGGCTCGCTGAGCGCGAACG
>DATCWZ010000096.1:0-3137 GCA_036566065.1 Streptomyces sp.
TCCGCGACCAGATGACGGGCCATCCGCTGGGCGCTGGTGATGGAGTCCGCCGACGGCAGCAGTACGGCGAACTCGTCGCCGCCCAGCCGCGCGGCCTCCGCCCCGCGCGGCAGGGCGAGCCGCAGCCGTTCCGCTATCTGGAGCAGCAGCCGGTCTCCCGCCAGGTGGCCGAGGGTGTCGTTGACGGCACGGAAGCGGTCGAGGTCGATCAGGATGAGGGCGGCCCTGGTGCCGAGGCTCTCGGCGTCCTCCAGCGCTGTCCAGGTTCTTTCCAGCAGCCACTGACGGTTGGGCAGCCCGGTCAGCGGGTCGCGCAACTGTTCCTCCGCGCGGGCGCTGGCGATCCAGAGCGTGGAGTCCAGGGCGATCAGGGGTACGGCGAACAGCGGCAGCAGGACGGGCAGGGCCATCGCGACGACGCAGATCAGCGGGGCGATGCCGAGCAGGGCGACCGCTACGAGCCCCTGGCGCAGCAGCGCGGTGCGGGCGACGGTGGGCAGCCCGCCGCCCTGGCCGGCTCGCGCGTACCACAGGAGGACCCGGGTGACGAGCAGATAGGTCGCGGCGGCGAGCAGCACTTCCGGTACGGCGTCGATGCCCCAGTGGAGTGGCCGCCAGGGTGTTTCGACGGTCGGTACCTCGCCGAAGGCGGCCAGCACGAGCGCGGCGGCGCCGATGCCCAGGATGTCCACGGCGCCGTGCAGCAGGCCCGGCCACCAGCGGTGCCGCCGGGCCGCTCCCACCAGCACCACGACGACGAGGCTGACCAGGCCCGCGGCGACCCAGCCGTACAGCAGCAGCACGGCGAGCGTGAGGGCGGCACCGGAACCGGTGCCGCCCCACCAGCGGTCGCGTCCCAGGGCGACCAGGTGGCCGACGATGAGACCGGTGAGCACCGCGAGCGACCAGCCGGCGGTGCCGTTCGGGAAGAGCGCGCGGCCTTCGCTCACCGTCCGGTAGAAGCCGGCCGCCAGTTGAAGAACGGCGACGGCCACAACGACGGCTCCCACCCTTGGTGTGAGGCCGACGAAACTTCGCATCCGTGACACCGGTGCGGCGCTCTCGGTCGGTTTCATTCCGTCCCTCTCACAGCCCGGCGGTGCCGATGTCACACGATGGCCCCCGCTCCCGTGCCACCACGACCCGATGCCCACCACGCAGCCGTGTACGGGCAGGTGCGCGTTCAACAGTAGGCCGCGGATGGCTTCTGCGGGCAGCGCTCTGCGGCTCTTGCCCGAATGCTGACCGGACGCGCCTCACCGTCTGATAGGGCTGAACGGGTGGCAGGGACGGGCCGGCCGGGTCGCTCGGTGCCTTCTTGTCCGCGTTCTTCCCCTCCCATGTCCCGCCACTCCCGAATGGCGTATCGAACGCACCTCGAACCAACGTCGAACGAATATCGAACGCACCCATTTCGCGCCCCGTTCAGGGCCGTACGGGCTCCGCCCCCGCCCGCGCTACCCCTCCGGCGGCGCGGCGGTCTCGCGGGCCGCCTCCGGGCCCTGTTCGAGCAGCACCGCGAAGCCGCCCTCGTCCAGCACCGGCACCTTCAACTGCCGCGCCTTGTCGTACTTCGAGCCGGGGTTCTCCCCCGCCACCACGAAGTCGGTCTTCTTCGAAACCGAGCCCGTCACCTTCGCCCCCCGGCTCTGCAGCGCCGCTTTCGCACCATCTCTGGTGTGGCTGCTCAGCGTCCCGGTGACCACGAGGGTCAGCCCTTCGAGGGGCTGCGGCCCCTGGTCCTCCCCCGCCCCCTCGTCCTCCATCCGGACCCCGGCCTCCCGCCACTTGCGCAGGATCTCGCGGTGCCATTCCTCGGCGAACCACCTCTTGACGGACGCCGCGATGACGGGCCCGACCCCGTCGGCAGCGGCCAGCTCCTCCTCCGACGCCGCGTCGATCCGGTCGATGGAACGGAACTGCCTGGCCAGCTCGGCGGCCGCGACCGGACCCACATGGCGGATCGAGAGCCCGGTCAGGATCCGGGCCAGCGGCGCCTGCCTCGCCTCGGCGATGCGTTCCAGCATGGCCAGCGCGTTCTTCTTGGGCTCGCCCTTCTGATTGGCGAAGACCGTCGCGGTCTTCTCCTCACCGGTCTTCGGGTCACGCTTGGGCAGCCCGCTGTCCTGGTCCAGCACATACGCCCGGATCGGCAGGAGCTGCTCCACCGTCAGGCCGAAAAGATCACCCTCGTCGCGCAGCGGCGGCTCGGCGGGCTCCAGCGGCTTGGTCAGGGCCGCGGCGACCACGTAACCGAAGTGATCGATGTCGAGGCACTTGCGCCCGGCGAGATAAGCGACCCGCTCACGGAGCTGCGCCGGGCAGGAGCGGGCGTTGGGGCAGCGGAGATCAACGTCGCCCTCCTTCATCGGCCGCAGTGCCGTGCCGCACTCGGGGCACTCGGCGGGCATCACGAACTCCCGCTCGCTGCCGTCCCGCAGATCGACGACCGGCCCGAGGATCTCCGGGATGACGTCTCCCGCCTTGCGGAGCACCACCGTGTCCCCGATGAGGACGCCCTTCGCCTTCACCACGTTCTGGTTGTGCAGAGTGGCGAACTCGACCTCGGATCCCGCCACTTCGACCGGCTCGACCTGGGCGTACGGCGTGACCCTGCCGGTGCGTCCCACGCCGACGCGGATGTTCACCAGCTTGGTATTGACCTCCTGCGGCGCGTACTTCCAGGCGATCGCCCAGCGCGGTGCGCGCGAGGTGGAGCCCAGCCTGCCCTGGAGCGGGATCTCGTCGAGCTTGACCACGACTCCGTCGATCTCGTGCTCCACGGAGCCCCGGTGCTCGCCGAAGTGGGCGATGAACGCCCGCACACCGTCGAGGGAGTCGACGACCTTGTTGTGCCGGGCCGTCGGTAGACCCCACTCGCGCAGCAATTCGTATGCCTGCGAGAGCCGGTCGATGTCGAAGCCCTCCCGCGCGCCGATGCCGTGCACCACCATGTGCAGCGGGCGGGTGGCGGTGACCTTGGGGTTTTTCTGCCGCAGCGATCCGGCCGCCGCGTTGCGCGGGTTGGCGAAGGGCTTGTCGCCCGCCTCCACCAGCCGGGCGTTGAGCTCCTCGAAGGCGTCCATCGGGAAGAAGACCTCGCCGCGGATCTCGACGAGCGCGGGAATCCGGTCGCC
>DATCWZ010000467.1:0-6041 GCA_036566065.1 Streptomyces sp.
GCGGAGCACGGGGTCGAGGCCGACGGTCGGCTCGTCGAGCACCAGCAGGTCGGGGGTGCCGAGCAGGGCCACCGCGAGGGAGACCCGGTTGGTCTGGCCGCCGGAGAGGTTGGCCGCGAGGGCGTCCGCGTGGCTGGTCAGGTCGACATCCCGGATGGCGCGGGCCACCGCGTCCCGCCGGGCGCTCCGGTGGGCGCGGCCGGGCTGGAGGACGGCGGCGAAGTAGTCCAGGTTCTGCTGGACGGTGAGGTCGGAGAAGACCGACGGGGCCTGGGTGACATAACCGAGGCGCGGGCGCAGCGCGGGATGGCCCGCGGGAAGGCCGAGGACGTCGAGCGTGCCGGTGACCTTGGCCTGGGTGCCGACCACTGCGCGCATCAGGGTCGATTTCCCGCAACCGGACGGTCCGAGGAGACCGGTGATCCTGCCGGGCTCGACCGTGAAGTCGAGCCCGCGCAGGACGGTGCGGTCACCCCGGACGACGGTGAGGCCGCGGGCTTCGACGGCGGATCGTCCCTCGGGGACCGCCGCGGGTACAGAATTCATCATGCGATGAATTCTGTACCCGCGGCCGCACCTCGTCAAGGATCAGCGGATGACCACCCGTAGGTCGACCACGTAGCGTTCCTCGACCAGGCCGTGGGGGAAGTGCGCGGCGAGGTGTTCGTACTCCTCGGCGAAGAAGCGGCGCGTGGGCTCCTCGGCGGCGGCTCCCCGGACGAGGAATGCCGAGTGGGTGGCGAGGTTGGCGAGATGCGTCTCGACCGGCACCGTCCGGGCCCAGGGAAGCAGCCGCTGCAGGGTTCCGCCGGGCAACCGGCGCAGGTGTTCGGGGTGGGCGCCAGAGCCCTGGGACAGGGAAACCGGCGCGCCGTGCGCGACGGCGTCCGCGCCGAGGTAGCGGGCGAGGCGCGCCCCCTGGGCGGCGATCCAGGGGACGGAGTGGTCGGAGACGTTCCACCAGAGCGCGAGGGCGCCGCCGGGCCGCAGCACCCTCAGTGCCTCGGGCAGGGCGCTCGCCTGGTCGGTCCAGTGCCAGGACTGGGCGTACGTGATCAGGTCGGCCGACGCCGCGGCAAGGGGCAGCCGGTTGCCGTCGCCCCGTACGAGGGGCACCGAGGGCAGCGCCCGGTGCAGTTCGGCTGCCATACCGGGGCCCGGTTCCACGGCGGTGACCAGGGCGCCCCGGGCTTCCAGCAGCCGGGTCGCGATGCCGGTGCCCGCACCGACGTCCACGGCGCGGGAACCACGCAGCGGGCGGCCCGACAGTTCCTCGACGGCATCGAGGAGGGCGGGCGGGTAGCCGGGGCGGGCCGCGGCGTACTGGGCGGCGGCCCGGTCGAAGGAGAGCGCGCGGGGCGGGGCGGCGGCGGAAATGGGCGCGGGGATGGTCATGCGTCCATCCGTGCCCGCGCGGCGGGGGCCTGATCCCGGCTCCGGCCGGTTACTTGCGCTTGGAGCGCTTGGTCCCCGCCGACTTGCGGGCCGCCGGGTTGCCCGTGCGGGCCGAGCGCCGCTTGGTGTACTGGGCGAGCGCGGTCTCGTACTCCTTGCGCCGCAGCTTCTCGCCCGGCGCCTCGATGAGCGAGCGGAAGAAGTACGCGAGCAGCGAGCCGATGAAGCCGATCGTCTTGAGCCCGCGCAGACTGTCCTGGCCGGACGGGTCGGCGGGACGGCTGCTGAAGCCCTCCCAGGTCTTGCGGAAGGCGATCGCGCTGCCTACGGCGAACATCACGATCACCAGCATGCCGACGAAGCGGCTGACGTCGGCGGTCTCCATACCCTGGTAGGCAAAGCGCAGGACGAGGCAGGACCCGACGGTGACCGCGAGCGAGCCGACGACCGCCCCCGCGCGGCGCGGCCAGTAGCCGCCGTCGTGGCCGACCCAGGTCGTGCCGAAGAAGCGGATGGGCTCGGGCTGCGGGCCCGGCGCGGTGGTGCCCGTGCTCGTGTTCTTTTCGCTCACGGAATCGATTATCCCCGGGCGGGCTCCGGGCCCGGCGGGATCAGTCGAGCTTCGAGACATCGCGTACCGCGCCCCGGTCGGCGCTCGTCGCCATCGCCGCGTACGCCCGCAGCGCCACCGAGACCTTCCGGTCGCGGTTCTTCGGCGCGTACACGCCGTTGAGGGCCTCGCGGCGGGTGGCCAGTTCGGCGTCGGGGACGAGGAGTTCGATGGTGCGGTTCGGAATGTCGATCCGGATCCGGTCGCCGTTCTCGACGAGGGCGATCGTGCCGCCCGACGCCGCTTCCGGTGATGCGTGGCCGATGGACAGACCCGACGTACCGCCGGAGAACCGGCCGTCCGTGACGAGCGCGCAGGTCTTGCCGAGGCCCAGGCCCTTCAGGAACGAGGTCGGGTAGAGCATCTCCTGCATACCGGGGCCGCCGCGCGGTCCCTCGTAACGGATGAGGACGACGTCGCCGTCCTTGATCTGCTTGCTGAGGATCTTCTCGACCGCCTCGTCCTGCGACTCGCAGACGACCGCGGGGCCCTCGAAGGTCCAGATCGACTCGTCGACGCCCGCCGTCTTCACGACGCAGCCGTCCACGGCGAGGTTCCCCTTGAGGACCGCGAGGCCGCCGTCCTTGGAGTACGCGTGCTCCAGATCGCGGATGCAGCCGCCCGCCGCGTCCAGATCGAGGGTGTCCCAGCGCTCGGACTGCGAGAAGGCCTTCGCGGAGCGGACGCAGCCAGGGGCCGCGTGCCAGAGCTCGACGGCCTCGGCGGACGGGGAGCCGCCGCGCACGTCCCAGGTCTTGAGCCACTCGGCGAGCGTGTCGGAGTGGACGGAGTGCACGTCCTCGTTGAGCAGGCCCGCGCGGTAGAGCTCGCCAAGGATGGCGGGGATGCCGCCGGCCCGGTGGACGTCCTCCATGTAGTACGTGCCACCGGGGGCCACATTCGGCGCGACCTTCGACAGGCACGGGACGCGGCGCGAGACCTCGTTGATGTCGTCGAGGTCGTACGCGAGCCGGGCCTCCTGCGCCGCGGCCAGCAGATGCAGGATCGTGTTGGTCGAGCCACCCATGGAGATGTCGAGCGCCATGGCGTTGTCGAACGCGGCACGGGTGCCGATGGCGCGCGGCAGAACGGACGCGTCGTCCTGCTCGTAATAGCGCTTGGTGATCTCGACGACCGTGCGGCCCGCCCTCTCGTACAGCGCCTTGCGGGCGGTGTGGGTGGCGAGGACCGAGCCGTTGCCGGGGAGGGAGAGGCCGAGGGCCTCGGTCAGGCAGTTCATCGAGTTGGCGGTGAACATGCCGGAACAGCTTCCGCAGGTGGGACAGGCGCTCTCCTCGATACGGAGCATGTCCTCGTCCGACACGCTCTCGTCGACCGCGTCACTGATCGCGTTGATGAGGTCGAGCTTGCGGACCGTGCCGTCGACGAGGGTGGCCCTGCCGGACTCCATCGGGCCGCCGGAGATGAAAACCGTCGGGATGTTGAGGCGCATCGCGGCCATCAGCATGCCCGGGGTGATCTTGTCGCAGTTGGAGATGCAGATCAGGGCGTCGGCGCAGTGGGCTTCGACCATGTATTCGACGCTGTCGGCGATGAGGTCGCGGGACGGCAGGCTGTAGAGCATGCCCGCGTGGCCCATCGCGATGCCGTCGTCCACGGCGATCGTGTTGAACTCGCGGGGCACCGCGCCCGCCGCCTTGATCGCCTCGCAGACGATCCGGCCGACCGGGGCGAGGTGGGTGTGGCCGGGGACGAATTCGGTGAAGGAGTTGGCCACCGCGACGATCGGCTTGCCGATGTCCTCGCTCGCTACGCCGGACGCCCGCATGAGGGCGCGGGCGCCTGCCATGTTGCGGCCGTGGGTGACAGTGCGGGACCTCAGCTCGGGCATCGTCGCTCGCTCCTTCGACGTATGAGACTGTCTCCCGAGCGTACGCCGCGGCTCCAGGATCTGGACAGTCTGTCCGTATGGCGGGACGGGGTCTCGGTCGGTGGGCGGCGAGTTCTCAGCGCGCTCCCAGCACGTTCTCAGCGCGTTCTCAGGGGGTCGAGAGGTAGCGCTGGAGGGTCGGGGCCACCATGGCGATGATCGTTTCCGGGTCCGCCGACGCCAGCGGTTCCGTCTTGACCACGTACCGCAGGATCGCGATACCGATCATGTGCGAGGCGGCCAGTTCCGCGCGGAAGGTCGGGTCCGGTACGTCGAGTTCCGCCGCGACCCGCTCCAGCATCCGGCTCAGTACGAAGCCCCGCAGCAGGCTCGCCGCCGTCTCGTGCGTCAGCGCCGATCTGATGATCGCCAGCAGCGGCTTGCGGGACGCCGGGTTCTCCCACACGCCGATGAAGTAGCGGGCCAGCCGCTCCCCCAGGTCGTCGCCCGGGCCGCCGAGAATCGCGGGGAGCACGAGCGCGGGCTCGAAGGACACCTCGATGGCCGCGGTGAAGACATCGTCCTTCGAGCCGTAGTAGTGGTGCACCAGCGCCGGGTCGACGCCCGCCGCCTTGGCCACCCCGCGCATCGACGTCTTGTCGTACCCCCGCTCGGCGAATTCCGTACGCGCCGCTTCGAGGATCCGGGTCCTGGCGTCCGGCCCGGTGTCCCCCGCCGTACGGGACGGGCGGCCGCGGCGGCGCCGGGCGGGCTTGGACGCGGGATTCGGCGTCATGAGCGAGGCGTCCCGGCCGACGACGCCAGGTGCAGCCGGGTGAACGCCAGCGCCTCGGCCAGATCGGCCTCACGTTCGGCGGATGACATCGCGCGCCTGGTGTTGACCTCGATGACGACATTGCCGTCGAAGCCGCCGGCGGCCAGCCGCTCCAGCACCTCGGCGCAGGGCTGGTCGCCCCGGCCCGGCACCAGGTGCTCGTCCTTGCTGGAGCCCTTGCCGTCGGCGAGGTGGACATGGGCGAGCCGGTCGCCCATCCGCTCCACCATCGCCATGCCGTCGGTACGGGCCGTCGCGGTGTGCGAGAGGTCCACCGTGAAGTGGCGGTAGTCGCCATGGGTGACGTCCCAGTCGGGGGCGTACGCGAGCATCTCGCGCTCCCGGTAGCGCCACGGGAACATGTTCTCCACCGCGAACCGCACATCGGTCTCGCCCGCCATGCGCCAGATACCGGCGACGAAGTCGCGCGCGTACGTACGCTGCCAGCGGAACGGCGGGTGGACCACGACGGTCGAAGCGCCGAGCTTCTCTGCGGCCGCCCTGGCCCGCTGGAGCTTCACCCACGGATCGGTGGACCAGACCCGCTGGGTGATCAGCAGACAGGGGGCGTGAACAGCGAGGATCGGCACCTGGTGATAGTCCGAGAGCCGCCTCAGCGCCTCGATGTCCTGGCTGACGGGATCGGTCCAGACCATGATCTCGACACCGTCGTATCCCAGGCGTGCGGCGATCTCGAAGGCCGTCGCCGTCGACTCCGGATAGACGGAGGCCGTCGACAGGGCGACCTTCGCATCCGGGATGCGCACCACTGGTTCTGCCACCTGAACAGGGTACGGGCAGTGGTGCGCGGCGCAGCGGGAACCCCGGCCCGAAGCGACCTGGGCCATGACTGGACGGGCCGTATCGGGAGGTCAGGGCGGCTCAGGCGGTCGGGGTCGTATCAGGCGGTCAGGGCCGCCTGGCCGATCGAGAGGTGGTCCAGACGTCGCAGGATGACGCCCTCGCGCAGCGCCCAGGGGCAGATCTCCAGCTCCTCGACCCCGAACAGGTCCATCGCGCCCTCGGCGACCAGCGCCCCCGCCAGCAGTTGCGCCGCCCTGCCGACGGAGCCGCCCGGCAGATTCGCCCGCTGGTCCACGGTCATCGACGACAGCTTCGGCACCCACTCCTCCAGTGCCTTGCGGGTGAGGGTGCGCTGTACGTACAGGCCCTCGGAGTTGCGCGCGGCGCCGGTCAGCCGGGCGAGCTGCTTGAAGGTCTTCGATGTCCCCACGACATGGTCGGGCGAGCCCAGCCGGGTGAATTCGCCGACCGTCCGCGCGATGCCCGCCCGGACGTGGCGGCGCAGAGCCCGCACCTGCGCGGGGTCCGGCGGATCGGCGGGCAGCCAGCCCGCCGTCAGGCGCCCG
>DATCWZ010000067.1:0-3764 GCA_036566065.1 Streptomyces sp.
AGCTCGATCCGCAGCAGCAGCGCGGCCAGCGGATTGCGCAACTGGTGCGAGGCGTCGGCGACGAAGGCGCGCTGCTGGACCAGCACGTCCTCGACGTTGTCGGCCATCTCGTTGAAGGAGACGGCCAGCCGCCTGAGTTCGGGAGGCCCGCCGGAGGCCGCCACCCGGGACCGCAGCCGCCCGCTGGCTATGTCGTGGGTGGCCGCGTCCAGGATCCGTACGGGCAGCAGCACCCAGCCCGTCAGCCGGAACGCCGCGCCGACCGCGACGAGCATCGCCAGCGACTCGCCGAACGCGATCAGCAGCCAGTCCCGCAGGATCCGGGACCGCATCGCGCCGGTGGGCGAGTCGATGACGACGACGGCGACCACATCACCGTCCCGTACGACGGGCGAGGCGACGACCACCCGGCCGGACTGCCAGGGCCAGACCTGGGGCGGGTCGTGGGAGCGCCGGCCGAGCAGGGCCTCCTTGAACGCCGCGCGGCCCTCCCCCGTGTCCGGCAGGGACCAGTCGGTGGGGGCCTTGGCCAGGGCCCTGTCGTCGCGGTAGAAGATGCCCGCCCTGATCCCGTACACCGAGTCGTACGCTTCGAGTTCGCTCTGGAGGACCCGCTGCCGTTCGCCGGTGGCCTGGGCGGGCTCGCTGACGAACTGGGCGAGTGCGGCGAAGCGTGCGGTGTCGTCGATACGGTCGATGACGACGCTCTGCTGCTCGGCGGCGGCCACGCGTACGGCCAGCGGGATGCCGAGGGCGAGCAGTACGGCCGCCATGAGGACGATGAGCAGCGGAAGCAGACGGGTACGCACCGGTGATGTACGCCCTCAGGCGGCCGGCGCGACGAGCCGGTAGCCGACGCCCCGCACGGTTTCGATCAGCGCGGGCAGCCGCAGTTTGGAGCGCAGCGACGCGACGTGCACCTCAAGCGTGCGGCCTGTTCCCTCCCAGCTCGTCCGCCACACCTCGCTGATGATCTGTTCCCGGCGGAAGACCACGCCGGGTCGCTGGGCGAGCAGTGCGAGCAGGTCGAATTCCTTGCGGGTGAGCTGGATCTCCTGGCCCTCGACGCTGACCCGGCGGGTCGGCAGCTCGATCCGGACCGGTCCGAGGAGCAGGGCGGCGAGCTGGGCGGTGCCCGTGTCCTCGCCGCCGGTTCCGCGCCGGGCGACGGCATGGATCCTGGCGAGGAGTTCGCCGGTGTCGTACGGCTTGACGACATAGTCGTCCGCCCCGAGGTTGAGGCCGTGGATCCGCGAGCGGACATCGGCACGCGCGGTCACCATGATCACGGGTATCGCGGAGCGCTTGCGGATCTTGCCGCACACCTCGTAGCCGTCCTGGTCGGGCAGGCCGAGGTCGAGAAGGACGACGGCGAAGGGCTCCTTCTCCCTCTCCTTGTCCGCCGGAAGCAGGGCCTGCAGGGCCTCCTCGCCGCTGCGGGCATGCGCGACGTGGAATCCGTGCCGGGTCAGTACGGCGGACAGGGCGGCCGCCACATGGTCGTCGTCCTCGACGAGCAGCAGTCTCATGGCCCCCCATCTCCGTTCGGTGCCGCCCGACGTTTCGGGGACGATCGACAATACTGCGCGATGCCGCAAGACATTCCCTATCAGGGCATCCACGCCGATGGCGGTGCGCCCGTCAAGGCACTGTCCGTTTCCGCAGGGTTTCCGTTACCCACCCGGTACTCCGCATCACGCGGCGCGGTGTCCCCTTGACACGGAGTGTCCGGTTGCGGCCGGATCGTTATGCTCAATTTCCGCTCAGATGTACTGACGTTGATAGCACTGCGTCACTAGGGTCCTTGCCAACCGAGGAGGACGGAGCATTAAGCCGATGAGCGGAGTTTCAGTGACCAAGGCCGCCGAGGGCGTCGTGCCTGCGGCGAACGACCTTGTCGTACTGAGCAACGTCAACAAGCACTTCGGCGCGCTGCATGTGCTCCAGGACATCGACCTGACCATCGCCCGCGGCGAGGTCGTGGTCGTCATCGGGCCCTCCGGGTCCGGGAAGTCCACGCTGTGCCGCACGATCAACCGCTTGGAGACGATCGATTCGGGTTCGATCTCGATCGACGGCAAGCCGCTGCCCGCCGAGGGCAAGGAGCTGGCCAGGCTGCGTGCCGATGTCGGCATGGTCTTCCAGTCGTTCAATCTCTTCGCGCACAAGACGGTGCTCGAGAACGTGATGCTGGGCCAGCTCAAGGTCCGTAAGACCGACAAGAAGACCGCTGAGGACAAGGCGCGTTCGCTGCTCGACCGGGTGGGCGTGGCGACCCAGGCGGACAAGTACCCCTCCCAGCTCTCGGGCGGCCAGCAGCAACGCGTGGCCATCGCGCGGGCACTGGCGATGGACCCCAAGGTCATGCTGTTCGACGAGCCGACGTCGGCGCTCGACCCGGAGATGATCAACGAGGTGCTGGAGGTCATGCAGCAGCTCGCCCGGGACGGCATGACCATGGTCGTCGTCACTCACGAGATGGGCTTCGCCAGGTCGGCGGCCAACAGGGTCGTCTTCATGGCGGACGGGAAGATCGTCGAAGAGGCGGTGCCCGACCAGTTCTTCAGCAACCCGCGTAGTGACCGGGCCAAGGACTTCCTCTCGAAGATCCTTCACCACTGATCCTCACCACTGATCCCGCACCACTTGTTCGTTCCGGACCAGCCGATCACTCACATCGCGTCAACCCCAGGGAATGTCACCATGCAGCTTCGTAAGGTATCCGCCGCCTCGGCCGCCGTACTCGCACTCGCTCTCACCGCCACCGCCTGCAGTTCGGGCGGCAAGGACGACTCGACCGGTTCAAGCAGCGGCGACAAGATCACGATCGGTATCAAGATCGACCAGCCCGGTCTCGGGCTGAAGACCCCCACCGGCAAGTACGTGGGCTTCGACGTCGATGTCGCCACGTATGTCGCCAAGGAACTGGGCTACGACGCCAAGAACATCGTCTTCAAGGAGACGAAGAGCGCCGACCGCGAGACCGCGCTCGAGCGCGGTGACGTCAAGCTCATCGCCGCGACCTACTCCATCAACGACGAGCGCCTGAAGAAGGTCGACTTTGCGGGTCCCTACCTGCTGGCCCACCAGGACATCCTCGTCCGCGCCGACGACAACTCCTTCAAGTCCCCCGCGGACCTGAACCAGAAGAAGCTCTGCTCGGTCACCGGTTCTACCTCTGCGGCGAACGTCCGCGAGAGGCTCGCGCCCAAGGCCCAGTTGCAGAACTACGGCGGCTACTCCGAGTGCCTGACCGGCCTGGAGAACAAGGCGGTCGACGCGCTGACCACCGATGACTCCATCCTGGCCGGCTTCGCCTCGCAGAAGCAGTTCCAGGGCAAGTTCAAGCTCGCCGGCTTCAAGATGAGCAACGAGAACTACGGCATCGGCCTGAAGAAGGGCGACGCCGACCTCAAGAAGAAGGTCAACGACGCGCTGGCCAAGATGGTCTCGGACGGCTCGTGGGACAAGGCGGTCAAGGCCAACTTCGGCCCGGCCAACTACAAGTACGAGCCCGCGCCGAAGATCGGCGACATCGTCAAGTAAGGCCCATGGCCGGGCTGTCCACTGGACCGATCAGGTGCGCCGCCGTCGGGGCGGCGCACCCGGTCCCCACACGCGGAAGCACGGGAGATCGTGTTCGACTTTCTTGGTTACGACCTGCTGGGGGCCTTCTGGGTAACGGTGCAACTCGCCGGCTACTCCGCCCTCGGCGCCCTCATATGGGGAACGCTGCTGGCCGGCATGCGGGTCTGCCCTGTTCC
>DATCWZ010000734.1:0-2139 GCA_036566065.1 Streptomyces sp.
GTACAAGCTGCGCTACCCGGAGCTGAAGGACCTGGCGCGGGCGTCCCTGGAGTACGCGTTCCTGCCGGGCCGCAGCCTGTGGCGCCCGGACCCGGTACGCGCGGGCTTCCGGCCGGTCGAGGAGTGCCGGGTGCTGCGGTCGGTGAGCTGCATGCGGCTGCTGTCCACGAGCCCGAAGGCGCGGCTGGAGTGGCGCCAGGAACGGTCGTTCGGGGCGTTCGAGGCGCGGTACGTGGGTTAGCCGGGCCCTTGGCAGGGGCGCGGGGCCATGGGCCTCGCGCCCCGTCGGCGGGTTCACCCCGCGCACTCGACCCACAGGAGCTTGCCGCCCTGCCCCGGCAGCCCGCCGCCCATCGCGTAGGCCCCCCAACTCGCCGCCCAGTGCCGGACGATGTGCAGGCCACGGCCCCGCTCGGCGAGAGCCGCAGGCGGCTCCGCGCACCGGTTGAACGGCTCCGGGATGTACGGATTGCTGTCCCAGACACCGAGCCGGACACGCTGCCGCCCCGCGCCCCGGAGCCGGAGCGAGTACTCACCCGCGGAGTGCAGGTACGCGTTCGTGACCAGTTCACTGGCCAGCAACTCGGCGGTCTCGGTGAGCGCGCCAAGTCCGTGCACACGCAGGACGGTGCGCAGGGTGGAGCGGGCGACGCCGGGAGCGCGGGGATCTCGCGGAAGTTGGAGGGTGTAGACCCAGGGCGGCGTTACGGTGGCCATGGCAGTCATGGAAGTCTCCGTTCACGGGGACGGTTGGTCTGGGGTCCTGCGATGCCCAGTGACCAGGTCGCTCCGTCGAGCGGGGTTCTTCCGGGCGGGTGGCCTGAGTCAGACATTAGCCCCACGCCAAGGATTACTTGCACCAGCTGCCCGGAATTCTTGACCGGAACCACCCGTGTGAGTGAAGTCCCCAACAAAGCTGAAAACAGGGAAGGTTCGCATGGCAGGGAGGGCGGCTCCTACGGCACGTCGCACGCGGCTGGGTGCGGAGCTGCGCAAGCTACGGGAGCGGGCCGGGATGACCACTACCCAGGCGGCCGACCTCCTGGGAACCAGCCCGGGCCAGCTCAGCAACATCGAAGTCGCCCGGTTCGGCGTCAGCGCCGAGCGGGTCCGAGCTGCCGCGCACGCCTACTCCTGCACGGACCAAGCGCTGGTAGAAGCGCTGGTCGCCATGACCGGTGACCGTAAGCGTGGCTGGTGGGAGGAGTACCGGGGCATGCTGCCGCGGACGCTCCTCGACCTGGCCGAGATAGAGCACCACGGCACAAGCTTGCGGGCCGCGTACAGCATGCATATCCCCGGCCTGTTGCAGACCGTCGACCACGCGCGTGAGGTCTACCGGCAAGCCGTGCCCGAGATGACGCCGCCCGATATCGAGCACAGGGTCTCGTACCGGACCAAGCGCCAGGCTGTCCTGTTCCGGGCGGACCCCGTTCCGTACCGCGCGATCATTCACGAAGCGGCCCTGCGGATGAGGTTCGGCGGCTCCGGTATCGCCCGCTCGCAGCTTCTGCACTTGCTGCGGCTGAGCGAGCGGCCCCACGTGACGATTCGCGTGATTCCGTTCACCGCCACGTACTACCCGGGGTCCGGCCAGTCCGTGTACTACGTACAAGGGCCTGTGCCTGCTCTCGACACCGCGCAACTCGACCAGTCCCACGGCCCGGTGTTCATCAACTCGGAGGCGCAACTGGCGCAGTACCGACTGCTGCTTGACCGCCTCGATGCCGCTGCCCTGACCTGTGAACAATCGCGCGACCTCATCCGCAAGATCGCTCAGGAACTGTGAAAGGGAGCAGATGATGGCCACCCCCTCCTGGCAAAGGTCTTCCTACTGCGCGCAGGGCGAAGCCTGCGTACACGTCGCGGCCCACCGCGGCGCCGTCCACCTCACCGAGAGCGGCGATCCCAGCGGCGTGATACTCCGGGCCGCCCCCGCCGCCTGGGCCGCCCTCGTCCGCGACATCAAGGAGCCCCGCGACCATGGCTGACGTACCCAGCGATCTGTCCTGGACCCGGGCCGCGCCTGACGACGCGGTGGGGCCCGGGCCATGGATCGAGATCGCGTTCGGGCCCGGGGAGCTCGTCCACCTCCGGGAGACCGGCGACCCCGGCACCGTCGTCACCACGACCCGGGCC
>DATCWZ010000039.1:0-3722 GCA_036566065.1 Streptomyces sp.
CGGGCGCCCGGCCGGACTTGCCGCGACCCGCGGTCTCCCGCTGCGACTCCGCACGCTTGCGGCGGCCTTCGAGCCACTCGCCGGCCCAGTCGGGCGCCTCGCTCAACTGGAGCGCGGGATCATCGGATGCCTGGAGCAGCAGCAGCCCCAGCACGTGCTTGCACGGGAACTTGCGGCTCGGACAACTGCACTTGTACGCAGGCCCGGTCATATCGATCACCGTGCGGTACGGCTTGGTGCCGCTTCCCTTGCACAGCCCCCATAGTTCGCCCGCGCCGCCGAAGCCCGCGTCGGACCACGGGCGGGCCGAGCCGAGCTTGCTCCCAGCCTTGCGTGACGCATCGTCAGGAGCCAGGGCCAGTACCTGCTCCACCGTCCAGCGCACCGCCGGGCCGGCAGTGCGCAGGGGTTCTCCCCCGTGAGATCGCAGCATGGGAACGACGGTAGGACGCACCACTGACAACACGCCCCGACCTGCGGTTTCGTCACTATCGGCCGGGCTCGGCGACTCCGTGGCAAAGGCTCGGAAGGGCGATTGTCAGTGGCGTGGTGCACGGTGGAAACCACATCGGGGTCCAATGATCTGGAGGGGGATCCATGACCGTGTCCGTATCCACAACGGCAGGCGAGGGCGAGGCCCTGCGGCCGCATGCCGAGGACGCTTTCGCCGACGAACTGAAGGCGCTCGCCGCTGCGGACGACAGGCCGAGGCCCGCCCGCTGGCGGCTCTCACCGTGGGCAGTGGCCACCTATCTGCTCGGCGGGACGCTCCCCGACGGGACGGTGATCACACCGAAGTACGTGGGCCCGCGCCGTCTCATCGAGGTCGCGGTGACCACGCTCGCCACCGACCGTGCCCTGCTGCTCCTGGGGGTGCCCGGCACCGCCAAGACCTGGGTGTCCGAGCATCTCGCGGCGGCGGTCAGCGGCGACTCGACGCTGCTCGTCCAGGGCACGGCGGGCACGCCGGAGGAGGCCGTGCGCTACGGGTGGAACTACGCGCAACTGCTGGCGCACGGCCCCAGCCGGGACGCGCTCGTCCCCAGCCCCGTGATGCGCGCCATGTCGGAGGGCATGACCGCGAGGGTCGAGGAACTGACCCGTATCCCCGCCGATGTGCAGGACGCGCTCATCACGATTCTCTCGGAGAAGACGCTGCCCGTGCCCGAGTTGGGCCAGGAGGTCCAGGCCGTCCGGGGGTTCAACCTCATCGCCACCGCCAATGACCGCGACCGCGGGGTCAACGAACTCTCCAGCGCCCTGCGGCGGCGGTTCAACACCGTCGTCCTGCCGCTGCCCGCGTCCCCGGAGGACGAGGTGGACATCGTGTCCCGGCGGGTCGGCCAGATAGGGCGCTCGCTCGATCTGCCGGCCGCCCCTGACGGGATGTCGGAAATCCAGCGGGTAGTCACCGTCTTCCGGGAGCTGCGTGACGGACTCACATCCGACGGCCGGACCAAGCTCAAGTCGCCGTCCGGGACGCTGTCCACGGCCGAGGCCATCTCGGTCGTCACCAACGGACTCGCGCTGGCGGCCCACTTCGGTGACGGGGTGCTGCGGCCGGGCGATGTCGCGGCCGGCATTCTCGGCGCCGTGGTGCGCGACCCGGCGGCGGACCGGATGGTCTGGCAGGAATACCTGGAGACCGTGGTCCGCGAGCGGGACGGCTGGAAGGACTTCTACCGCGCCTGCCGCGAGGTCTCCGCATGACGCCCGGAACAGCGGCGCCCGCCGTGTCCACCGGACCGCTCCTGCTCGGGGTGCGTCACCACGGCCCCGGATCCGCCCGGGCGGTGCTCGCCGCGCTGGAGGCCGCCCGGCCCCGCGCCGTACTGATCGAAGGTCCGCCCGAGGGCGACGCGTTGCTGCCGCTCGCCGCCGATCCCGGGATGCAACCGCCCGTCGCGCTGCTCGCCCACGCCGTGGACGATCCGGGTCGGGCCGCGTTCTGGCCACTGGCCGGGTTCTCACCCGAGTGGGTGGCGATCCGCTGGGCGCTGACGCACGACATCCCTGCCCGCTTCATCGACCTGCCCGCCGCGCACTCCCTGGCCATGATGGAACGCCAGTCGCCCGGCGACGACATCCCGGACTCGCCCGCCGTCGATCCGATCGGTGTTCTCGCCGAGACCGCCGGGTACGACGATCCGGAGCGCTGGTGGGAGGACGTCGTCGAGCACCGGACCGGGGACGGCGCACCGGGCGATCCGCGTGCCCCGTTCGCCGCGCTCGCCGAGGCGATGACCGCACTGCGCGAGGTGTACGGGAACGGCGGGCATCCCCGGGACGCGGTCCGTGAGGCGTACATGCGCATCCAACTGCGTACCGCCCGCAAGGAGTTCGGCGACGACTTCGCCGTCGTCTGCGGTGCCTGGCACGTGCCCGCGCTCGCCACGAGGACGACACTCGCCGCCGACCGGGCGCTGCTCAGGGGCCTCCCGAAGGTCAAGACCGAGCTGACCTGGGTCCCGTGGACCCATCGCAGGCTGGCCCGGCGCAGCGGATACGGCGCGGGGATCGAGTCGCCCGGCTGGTACGAGCACCTCTTCGGTGCGGCCGACCGGCCCGTCGAACGGTGGATGACCAAGGTCGCGGGACTGCTGCGAGACGAGGACAGGACCGTGTCCTCCGCCCATGTCATCGAGGCCGTCCGGCTGGCCGGGACGCTCGCCGCCGTACGGAACCGTCCCCTCGCCGGGCTGACCGAGACGACCGACGCGATCCGGGCCGTGATGTGCGAGGGCTCCGATGTGCCGCTCGCCCTCGTCCATGACCGGCTCATAGTCGGCAAGACCCTCGGCGAAGTGCCGGACAGTGCCCCGGCCGTTCCCCTGCAGCGCGACCTGACCCGCCGGCAGCGCACCCTGCGGCTGAAACCGGAGGCACAGGAGCGCGAGCTGGAGCTCGACCTGCGCAAGGACACCGACGCCGCCCGCAGCACACTGCTGCACCGGCTGCGGCTCCTCGACGTCGGCTGGGGCGAGCCCACCGCGGGCCGCAACAGCACGGGCACCTTCCGGGAGAGCTGGCGGCTGCGCTGGGAGCCCGAACTCCACGTGAAGATCGCCGAGGCCGGGGTATGGGGCACCACCGTGCTCTCCGCGGCCACGGCCAAGGCGGAGTCGGAGGCCGTAGCGGCGACCGCCCTCGCCGAGGTCACCGCGCTGGCCGAGCGCTGTCTGCTCGCCGGGCTCACCGAAGCGCTGCCCGTCGTGATGAAGGCCCTGGCCGACCGGGCCGCCCTGGACGCGGACGTCGGTCACCTCGCCGACGCGCTGCCCGCCCTGGCCCGCTCCCTGCGCTACGGGGACGTCCGGTCCACGGACACAGCGGCCCTCGGCGAGGTCGCCGCGGGGCTGGCCGACCGGATCTGTGTCGGCCTGCCGCCCGCGTGCACAGGGCTCGACGCCGACGGGGCGCAGGAGCTGCGCCGGCAGGTGGACGGGGTGCACACCGCCATCGGGCTGCTCACCGGAGCCGTACCGGCCAAGGGGCTGCGGGAGCGCTGGTCCGCGGTGCTGCGCAAGCTGGCCGCGCGGGACACGGTCGCGGGCGGCATCCGGGGACGGGCCGCGCGGCTGCTGCTCGACGAGGGCGGGCTGGCCGGGGACGAGGCGGCGCTGCTGATGGGCCTGGCTCTGTCGCCCGGCACACCACCGGCCGACGCCGCCGCCTGGATCGAGGGCTTCGTCGGCGGCGCGGCGGGCGGCGGAATGCTGCTG
>DATCWZ010000014.1:0-3993 GCA_036566065.1 Streptomyces sp.
CACCGGCACCGGCCCCGCAGCCGGTCCGCGAGCCGGCCCCGGAACCGGAGCCCGAGGCCGCCCCAGGCCGGCGCCGGCCCGATCGCGACTACCGCACCGAGCAGTTCTCGTTCATCGAGGAGCCCGACGAGGACTCCGAAGACGTCATCGACTGGCTGAAGTTCACCGAGAGCCGCAGCGAACGGCGCGAGGAGGCGAAGCGCCGCGGGCGCCACCGAATGGTCGCGCTGATCGTCGTCGTGGCGCTGGTCGTGATCGGCGGCGCCGGCTACCTGTGGTTTTCGGACAAGATTCCCGGCGTCTCCACCGCCGACAACAAGACCGCCACGGCCGCGGGCCCGCAGAAGCGGGACGTCATCGTCGTCCACCTCCACAACACCAGGAAGGGCGGCACCTCCACGGCGCTGCTCGTCGACAACGTCACCACGAAGCAGGGGACCACGGTCCTGCTCCCCAACTCGCTCGCCCTGGCCGATGACGACGGCTCCACCACCACGCTCGGCAAGTCCGTGGAGGACGACGGGTCCTCCGGCACCCGCGAGGCGATCGAGAACCTGCTGGGCACCGGCATCAGCGGTACGTGGCGGCTCGACACCCCGTATCTGGAGAACCTCGTCGAACTCGTCGGCAACATCGAGGTCGATACGGACACGGTGGTGCCCGGTGCCAAGAAGGGCGACACGCCGCTGGTGGCCAAGGGCGACGCACAGACCCTGAGCGGCCAGATGGCCGTCGCCTACGCCACGTACAAGGGGCCGGACGAGCCCGAGGCGAAGCAGTTGATGCGGTTCGGGCAGGTCATGCGCGGAGTGCTGCGCAAGATGTCCGAGGACCCCAAGGCGGCGACCGTCACCGTGCAGACCCTGGGGCAGGTCCTCGACCCGTCCCTGCCGGAGCAGGATCTCGGCGCCTCACTGGCGAAGCTCGCGGGACACGCCAAGATCGGCGACTACAAGACGGCGCTGCTGCCCGTGCAGGACGACGGCACGCTCACCGACAAGGCCACCCGGAGCGTCGTGGAGGACATCCTCGGCGGCGCGGTCAAGGCCCCGGACGCCGACGCCGCCGTACGGGTCGGCATCAAGAACGCCAGCGGTGACTCGCGCGCCCTGGAGGCCGCCAGGGTCCAGTTGGTCAACGGCGGTTACGCCTTCGTCGACAGCGGCAAGAGCACCGCGGAGGCGTCCTCCGAGGTCATCTACGGAGCGGCGGAGAGCAAGTCCGATGCGGTCGAGGTCGCCAAGACCCTGAACCTGCCGACGAGTGCCGTGAAGAAGGGCAAGACCGCCGTCAACGCGGATGTGTCCGTCATCCTCGGCCAGGATTACAAGATCAAATAATCCGACGGCACGATCGGAAGACAGTCCTGACGACCCGGACCACCGGGTCGTCAGGACTGTCGGTGGTCCGTGAGACCCTTGATGCCTATCCGACCGCCGACGAAAGCTTGCATGTGACCGCCACTGACCGCTCCATCGAGCTCATCAAGGCCGCCGCTCAGGCGGCTGCCGACCGGCTCGCGCACGACATCATCGCTTACGACGTCAGCGATGTGCTGTCCATCACCGATGCCTTCCTGCTGGCCTCGGCTCCCAACGACCGCCAGGTCAAGTCGATCGTCGACGAGATCGAGGAGCGGCTGCAGAAGGAGCTCGGCGCCAAGCCCGTACGCCGCGAGGGCGACCGCGACGCCCGCTGGATCCTCCTCGACTACGTCGACATCGTCATCCACGTCCAGCACAGCGAGGAGCGTGTCTTCTACGCGCTCGAGCGCCTCTGGAAGGACTGCCCGGAGATCGGCCTCCCCGAGGACGCCGTCAAGACCCGTGGCAGGGCCGAGGAGCACGCCCGGCTCCACGGTATGACGGAAGGTGAGCAGAGCTGAACGGGACAAGCGGCGGCAGAGGCCGCCGGATCGTGCTCTGGCGGCACGGCCAGACCGAGTGGAACCTGGAGCGCCGTTTCCAGGGCTCCATGGACATCGAGCTCACCGAGGCCGGCGTCGCGCAGGCCCGCAGGGCCGCCCGGCTGCTCGCCTCGCTGAAGCCGGACGCGATCGTCGCGTCCGACCTGTCGCGCGCCGCGACGACGGCCGCGGAGCTCGCCGCGGTCACCGGCCTCGACGTGGCGCACGATTCCGGGCTGCGGGAGACGTACGCGGGCGACTGGCAGGGGCTCACGCACGAGGAGATCGTCGGGCGCTACGGCGAGCAGTACAACGCGTGGAAGCGCGGCGAGTCCGTGCGCCGGGGCGGCGGTGAGCTGGAGACCGAGGTCGCCGACCGCGCCGCCCCCGTCGTACTGGAACACGTCGGCAAGCTGCCCGCCGGCGGCACGCTCGTCGTGGTCAGCCACGGCGGCACGATCCGTACGACCATCGGACGGCTGCTGGGCCTGGAGTCGCGCCACTGGGAAGGACTCGGCGGCCTCTCCAACTGCTGCTGGTCCATCCTGGGCGAGGGCGCGCGCGGCTGGCGGCTGCTGGAGCACAACGCCGGGACGCTCCCCGAGCCGGTGCTCGGCGACGACGACTGACGCGTCCGGGCGACTTACGGCGTACGCGGGCCGCCTCCGGGTGGCACCGGCCGGATTTCACTTTCCGGCTGGTCGCACGCTAAAGTTCCTCTTGTCCGCAGCACGCACAGCTGTGAATCGCGGCGGGCAGCGGGGCTATAGCTCAGTTGGTAGAGCGCCTGCATGGCATGCAGGAGGTCAGGAGTTCAATTCTCCTTAGCTCCACAAAAGGATCCCGTCCCCATCAGGGGGCGGGATCTTTGCTGTCGAAGCGGTCGTCACTTCGCAGGCGGGCTTCCCCCCTTGCGGTGCCATGGCAGAATCGGAGCGCCGGAGGGGCGACGGACCGATCGGGAGGGAGCGCGATGCCTGTGAGCCGAGAACAGGTCCTGGACCTGCCCCTGGCCTCCATCGCGCATCATGGTCCCGTCGCCGGAGCGGCCCCCCGCGCGTGCACGGCCTGCGCCCGCAGTCGGAGCTGACCGATGGGCGCGCACAGGCGGAAGTGCGACTGGTGCGGCAACGGTACGCCCATCGTCAGGGACATGGACCCGGTCAACCGGGACTTCCAGTACTGGTGCGAGGAGTGCGCCCGGGCGCTGATCATAAAGGGCGACCCCATCGAGACGTACCGGGAGCTGGAGGGCGAGCCGATCTACGGACGGCTCCTGGAGGAGCACTGCACGCTCAAGCGCTTCTACTCCTTCGCCACTGCCTGACAAGCCCCTGGTCAGGGCCGTATCAGACGGACATACCCAGCGGGGCCGGAATCGATTTGGTGATGGGCCGGGGGGACCGTGTAATGTTCTCGATGTCGCCGCGGGAAACCGGGCGGAACGCAGCACGGGGCTATAGCTCAGTTGGTAGAGCGCCTGCATGGCATGCAGGAGGTCAGGAGTTCAATTCTCCTTAGCTCCACAGATCGCACAGCGAGAAGCGGCCCATCCGGATCGGATGGGCCGCTTCTTGTCGTACGGCCGGGCCGGCGGCTCAACCGCGGCCGCTGCCCAGGGCCTTGCGCTGGGTGCCGGGGACCGACGGGCGTTCCGAGCGGGTCTGCTCGATCCGCAGAGCCAGCTCCGGGCAACGCCGTACGGCACGCTGCGCGCGTCCCCTCAGATGCGTCGGTATCTCGGCGTCCGCGAACGCCGGATATCCGTCCGGGCCCATGCGGATGAGCTCGGGAATGATGCCCGCGCACAGACCGTGCCCCTTGCAGAGCGTCCAGTCCACCGCCAGCTTCTCGCCGCTCGGAATGGACTCCTCCACGTCCTCGTAGCCCGCACCGGGAAGCGGCAGCAGCCCGATGGTCTCCCGGCCGCAGCCGCTGCCCAGCACATGGGCGGCCAGGTCGTCCGTGAACGTGGACAGGGTGGAGTTGAGGAAGCGCGCCGAGCCGTCGGGGTGCTTGCACGCGCCCCGGCCCTTCACGGCCTGGGTCACCGCGCGCATCGCTTCGAGCGCCGCGGGTCCGCCGCC
>DATCWZ010000010.1:0-5874 GCA_036566065.1 Streptomyces sp.
GAGGCAGCGCCCTGAGCATTCCGGACGGTCGGATGGCCCGCCTCCACACCACGGGCATCGCCCAGGAGTTCGACATGGCGGGCAGCAGTTCCGTCAAGCACTACGATCTGGGCGGATCCGCCTCGAACCAGGAACCCCTGCCCGCGCCGGACGAGCCCGGGCGCGAGGGCGACCGCACGGACCCGGGCCGTGAGCAGCAGGAAGCGCGATAGAGGACTGATGAAGAGCTTCAGCAAGATCGCTGCCGGTGAGCCGCCCGTACGCCGCCGTCGCATGCCTGTCGCCGTCGTCGTCCTGTCGGTGCTCCTCGCCTGCGCCGCTGCCACCATCGGTGTGGTCTCCTGCGTCACGCAGAAGGTCTCCTCGGATTTGCTGGACAAGGAGATGACCTGCTGCTGGGAAGACGGAGCCACGCCTGCCTGGATGAGTGGTCAGCTCGGCATCCGTATTCCGGAGGCGGCATCGGACCGTCGTGCCGGGTACAAGGTCGGGGAGCGCTACGACACCGGTCTTCTATCCTTCGTTCTCCCGGCCGACGATGCGGAAACGTATACCGGCCGGCTCATTGAGGACGGCACCAAGATGATCGACAACTCCCGTCCCAAGCCGAAGGACTACCGTCCCGCGGCCGCCTTCGATCATCTCGGACTGCCAGAACCGGAGACGTTCGTCAAAGGGCTGCGGAAGACCAGCCTGTGCCCGGACGACCTCGCGACCCCGGAGGGCCAGTACCTCCAACGCTGCGTCGACCTCTTCGCGCACGAGTTCACCCCCGGCACCACGCGGATCTACATCCGTTCGACCATCGAACCGTCCGTGACGCCCCCGCCCGCGCCCGCGAGCAAGGACCCGCAGTAGCGCTGAGGGGCATGTCACGAGCTGCGAAATCAGGATGGCGATTTCTCAATTACCGGAGTTGGTGGATCGTCGATGTCAACAGTGATATCGGCCGCCGAAGTTGAGCCGAGTGGCTCGCCGCCACAGTCGACCAACTGGCGCTGCAACCGGCCCGGTTCACCCCCACGGCACGCCGGAAAGTGGACGGGATTATCAAGAACTCAGCACCTGACAGGCCTCCGGTCCGCCGGCCCCGGCGGGGCCGGCCTCCCGCGCACGGGTGAATCGGGCAGCTTCGCCATCATGATCTCGGCGGAAGGTCCAGGATGTGGGCCGTGACTCCGACCCCATCCCCCACACAGCCGCCCCTGACCTCTGGTCTCACTACGGCAAGAACCCTGCGACACGCGTCATGGACCGCATCAACTGGGACTGGTACCAGCGCAAGGGCCCCGGCGACGAGTTGCTCGGCGAACTGACCGGCCTCGCAGTCGCCGAGCTCGGCTACGGTACCGGCCACCAGGCCGCGTACCCCGCCATGGCGCTCGAACCCGCCCGGCTCATCGGCCTCGACAGCTCACTCACGCAGTACACCCACAGCCAGACGCTGTACGGGCACGTTCCTGGGCTGGAGTTCGTGCACACCGACGCCGCAGCATTCCTGAGCAACGGGCCCCAGACCCTGGATGTCGCCTACTCGATCTTCGGCGCCCTCGACTTCTCGGATCCGCAGATTCTCCTGGTCACCACGAACCAGCGGATCAACTCCTTGACACTGGGGGCATTGACCCCCCGGGGCCACACCCGACAGCCTTCGGTTCCGCGAACTGACGGAGGCAGGGGGTCAGCGGGTTGGTGGGACGAACTCGGGCTGGTCGAGCAGGCGCAGCCAGCTTCCGTCAGGCTGGCGCCGGACGACCTGCGCCCGAGCACCGGCCCCGTCCTTCGGCGGGGTCGAGGTGAGGGCGATGTCGCCGCTGATCAGCGTCGGCAGCGGTTGTTCCGGCTCGAAACGGGGGCGGTTGGCCAGCACCTTCTCCCACAGCACGCGAATCGCCTCCCGGCCCACCGTCTGGTCGCCGGGCGGGTAGGCCATCACCGCACCCTCTTCGTAAAGCGCGGCGACCCCGGCCGCATCCCCGGCGTTGGATCGTTCGACGAACAAGCGGGTGATGTCCTCGGGGCGCATGGCCTTCTCGTACTCCGGCATGAATTCCTCCTGACGTCGAGCTTCGGCGCTTTCCAGCGTGGTCGTCGACTGGCCAGAAGTCCAACAGATGAATCTTCTGGAAGCTAGAATCTGTAGTCATGGAGCTGAGGCAACTGGAATACTTCGTCGCGGTCGCCGAGGAGCAGAACTTCACCCGGGCGGCCGAGCGGGTGCACATCAGCCAGTCCGGCGTCAGCGCCCAGATCCGCCAGTTGGAACGGGAACTCGGTACCGAGCTATTCGACCGGTCGGCCCGCACCGTCACCCTCACCGTCGCGGGAAAGGCCGCACTCGAACACGCCCGCGCCGCACTCGCCGCCGCTGGGGCAGTCGGCCAGGCGGTGGGCGAGGTGACCGACCTGATCCGGGGGCGCCTCACCGTCGGGATGGTCATCGGCTGTACCGTCACCCCGCTGTTCGACGCCCTCGCCGCGTTCCACCAGGCACATCCCGGTGTGGAGATCTCGCTGCTGGAGGACAGCTCGGACCGGCTCGTCGAGGGGGTGCGTACCGGCGCCGTCGACCTCGCACTCATCGGGGCCGCAGCCGCCACCCCCGAGGGGCTGGACGCGCTGACCATCATCAGCGAGCGGCTCGTCGCGGCGGTCCCGGCCGGGCACCCCCTGGCAAAACAGCGGCGGGTCACCCTGCACGACCTGGTCGCCCACCCGATCGTGTGCATGCCGCCCGGCACCGGCCTGCGCACGGTATTCGACCAGGCCTGCGCCGCACAGAACCTCCAACCCGCGATCGCGCTGCAAGCCAGCGCCTCGGACGCCATTGCCGACCTCGCCGCCCGCGGGCTCGCCGTCGCCATCCTCAGCGACTCCATGGCCGCGCGCTACCGCGACCGGCTCACCGCTCGCACCATCGATGACGTCGCTACACCCGTATTGCTCGCCCTGATCTGGAAGAGCACACACAGCCCAGGGATGCGTGAGCTGCTCGTGCACAGCCGACAAGCATTCACCGGGCCCGACCCCGCGACTTCCCCGTGAACCCACGGGTCCATCCCCTGACATCAGGGCGGCAGACCCTTGGAGTTCCCGCTGAAGTACCTTCAGTTTTCGCGAACTTGCGGGCCTCTACGACCTCGGTACTGGTGAGCTCGCCTATTAAACTCCGCCAGTTACGCGCCGGGACCAGCCTGACGGTGACCGTAGATGATCTCCAGAAGTGCACCGCCCTTGCGCGGACTACTCATGGGAGCTCGGCGCCACGGATCGGGACGTGGCCGTCGATAGTTTCAGGGCGGCCTCGACCTTCCCTGCAAGGGATGCGGTCGCGACCTCGCACTCGCGGCCTCTTGCCTGGAAGGCTTCTGTACGGCTGTCGCCCTCGCCGCGTTCCCTCCGGCGGTACCAATCCTCAGACACTCGATCAAGGGCGAGGAGCGCGCCGTGCAGCTGCTCTGTTGCCGCTTGGACGTCCGTGTCAGTGGTGAACACTTTGGCCACCGTTGATGTCGCCGCAAACTCCTGCCAGTGTCCGATCTTTCGGCGATGGATCTCGGCTTTCTCCTCCTCGCCGAGCCCGTTGCAGAGGCTGTCGAAGAGTTCCCAGGAGGCGGACTGCCACATGGAGGCACGCGTCAGAAGCTGCTGGTAGATGTCACGTTTGTGCTCCAGCTTCCAGCGCGCTTGGGTTGCCTCAAGCTGGTCCCGCATCTGTTGGCGTTGCGACTTGGCGGTCACCGATCCGGCCCACACCGCGCCGACGGCGCCGAGAGCCGCTCCAAGGAGGCCCGCGGCCCCGGTGAGCAGTTCGGATGACATGCTTGAATCCTCGTTCCCGGAACAGGGGCTGACCATGCGTTCGGGGAAATTCGGAACCGGTATACCGGTGGGCTCGCGTATTCAACCGTCGCGAGTTGACCCACCTGACTCCGGCACTGCTACGGAGCGTGACAGCCTGAAGGAGATTCTGGGTCGGCCGCCTCGGGGGGGCGTGCTCCGACTGGCACCGGGTGTTCGACGACTACCCGTTCGTCCAGTCGGGCCGCTGCAACGACCGGGTGCGAATTATGCTGTCCGCGCTCGCTCCACACCGAACGAACGCGCACGCGCGCGAACTGTATGACCGGGCCCGCCCGATGCTGCGGAAGCAGGCCGCGTAAAAGCTCTTCGGCCCCAGGCTGTTTCGATCAGGCCGCGTCGGCTGCGTACGAGACGAACGGGGCCCAGGAGGCGGGCGAGAGTGCGAGTTGCGGCCCCTGAGTCGCCTTGGAGTCCCGGACGTGGACGGTGGTGGGGCAGGTGGCGACTTCGACGCAGGAGTCGCCGGATCCGCCGCTGTGACTGGACTTGTGCCAAGACAGGGCGACTTCGACGCAGGCGTCACCATCGGATCCGCTGTAGCTGCTCTTGAACCAGAGCAGTTCGAACGTGCTCATAGCGTTCCTCGCATTCGCCGCAGCAGGTCTTGTGAGTCGTCGGAGGTGAGTGCCTGCGAGCGCAGTTTTGCATACCGTTGGAGCATGATGTTGACCTCCTTGGGTTCGGACACCAACATCCCGCCACGCTGGCCCTCGGCGTATCCGAACCACCGACTGTCAGGTGTTTCCAACATCATCAGCGAACCGTCGAACCCGGAGTGCTCCGGCTGACGCAACGGCATGATCTGCAGGTCGATGTTGAACCGTGTGGCGAGTCCGAGCAAGTGGTCGATCAACTCGGTGGTGGTGTCGACACCGCCCGTGCACCGTTCGATGAGCGATTGCTCGATGACGAAGCTGAAGGCGATGGGGGGCGTGCGTCCGAACAGTTGCGCACGCTGCATGCGCGCTGAAACCTGTTGGTCCATCTGCTCGGGTTCCTTGACCGGTGGGACACTTGCTGTCACTGCCCGTGCGTACGCTTCTGTCTGCAACAGGCCCGGAATTACTCGGCATTCGTATGTCCAGAGAGTGGTCGCCTCCGCCTCCAACTGTGCCCACTGCCGGAACCAGCTCGCCAGCCCGGGTCGTCGCGACAGGTGCTTTGCCGCTCCCCGCAGCACCCCGAACGCGTCCAGCACGTCCTCCGCCCGCTCGACGAAGTCCGTTGCGGGGAACCGGCGTCCTTGCTCGATGGAGGCGACCGTCGGCACTGAGTACTGCACCCTCGGCGCGAACTCCTCCTGTGTCAGCCCGGCCCGTTTCCGGAAGACCTTGACCACCTCCCCGAACGTCCTGAGGCTGTCCGAGGACTCCGGCTCCCCGCTACCCGTACCGCATCCGACGTCCGTCATGCCTGGCCACCTTTCGCGCGCGCTTACCTCGGTCATGCAACCCGCTTATGCTCACGCTCCGTTGCCCGGATCGTCTACGCTCCGGACCCGTACGCTCACTCAGCGTGTGGGCGGGCGATCTGGATCAAGGGGCCCTGAGGAGTTCGCGGAGGCGGTTGACGTGGGCGTGGACGTCGCGCTCAATGGCCGGTGCGGGCTCGGCGGGTCCGTCAGGTGTGCGGCAGGCGCGGCAGAGGCCGTCGGGGAGCGCTTCGGGTCGGCCAGGGATGCCGCACTTGGTGCACTCCAACATCAGGCGGCGGCCGGGCGCGGCCGGTGCAGCGGGGGCGGCAGAGGCGAGGACCGGCGGGAGCTTGTCCCTGAGCCGACGGCGTACGAATCCTACGGGCGAGTCGACCTGGGCGGGCAGCCCGGAGGACACCGCGTGGATGAGGTAGTCCGCGTTCACACCCCGGTCCAGCCACGCGCCGGCCAGCTCCTCCAGGACGGCGCAGTCCGCGGCGGAGAGGGCGATCCGGTGGTCGACGCGGCCGAGCTGGGCCAGGGCCAGGTAGGCGGGCGAGGGGCCAGCAGGCTGCGGCGGTCGTTGCGGCTGCGAG
>DATCWZ010000421.1:0-7385 GCA_036566065.1 Streptomyces sp.
CATCCGGAACTCCGCCTCGTCCGGCGCGGCGATATCGGCCCACGGGCTGCCCGGAGCCGCGTACGTCACCCCGCCCAGGAGCCGCTCGCCGTCGGCGCCCACCGCGACCAGCACCTCCGCCCCGGCGGCCCTGCGCCCCACCGCGCGCAGCTCGGACAGATACGGGTCGTCCGCGCCGAAGTCCAGCAGCCCGTCCCCGAGATACGCGTCGGCCGTGAGCGTGCCCAGCGCCTCGTACTCCTCCGGCCTGACCGGCCTGATCGTCACATCCATGCAGGGGAGTGTGCCGTACGAACGCCCGCCGCGACACAGGAACGGGCCGCCGCGTCCCCTGGGGGAGACGCGACGGCCCGTGTCCGGAGCCGGTAACGCTACTGCGGTCAGTGACCGCTCGGGGCGCCCGCGGTGGCCGGCGGGAGCTCCACCTCGACGTCCTTGTCGCCCGCGTCACCGAGGTAGTCCGACGGCGACGTCTCGTCGACGCCGGCCGGGGCCTTCACCGCGTTCAGGACGACGGTGAGGACGAGGACGACGACCACGTTGAGCACGAAGGCGGTCAGACCGATGTAGCCGATCTCGCCGAGGCCCGGGATCTCGGCGGACGATCCGCCGAAGTGCTTCTTGGTCGGGCTCGCGACGCCGTACGCCGCGACCGTGCCGTAGATCATGCCGGCCGCCCAGCCCGCGAGCAGTGCCCAGCGGTGGAACCACCGGGTGAACAGACCGCCCACCAGGGCCGGCATCGTCTGGAGGATCCAGATACCGCCGAGGAGCTGGAAGTTGATCGCGACCGTCGGGTCCATCGTCAGGACGAACGCCAGCGCGCCCACCTTGACGAGCAGCGACGTCACCTTGGAGACGGCCATCTCCTGGGCGGGTGTCGCGCTTGGCTTGATGAAGTCCTTGTAGATGTTACGGGTGAAGAGGTTGGCCGCTGCGATCGACATGATCGCGGCGGGCACCAGGGCACCGATACCGATCGCGGCGAAGGCCACCCCCGCGAACCAGTCGGGGAACATGGTCTCGAAGAGCTGCGGGATGGCGAGCTGGCCGTTGTCCACCTTGATGCCGGCGGCGATCGCCATGAATCCCAGCAGCGCCAGGAGACCGAGCATCAGCGAGTACAGCGGCAGGATCGTCGTGTTGCGGCGGATCACCTCACGGCTGCGGCTGGAGAGCGTCGCCGTGATCGAGTGCGGGTACATGAACAGCGCGAGCGCCGAACCCAGCGCCAGAGTGGCATAGCCCCACTGGCCCATGTCACCCGGCACGATGGCACCGCGTGGCTTGCCGGTCGCGGGATTCGTCTGGGAGAACGCGTCGCTCGCCTTGGCGAAGATGTCGTCGAAGCCGCCGAGCTTGATCGGGATGTAGACGATCGCGACGCCGATGACGAGGTAGATCAGGCCGTCCTTGACGAACGCGATCAGCGCCGGGGCGCGCAGACCCGAGGAGTACGTGTACGCGGCGAGCACCGCGAACGCGATCAGCAGCGGCAGGTCCCTGATGAACCAGCCGGTGTTCTCGCCGCCGCCGATGCCCATGACGTCCAGCACGGCCTGGATGCCGACGAGCTGGAGCGCGATGTACGGCATGGTGGCGAGGATGCCGGTGAGGGCGACCGCCAGCGAGAGGCCCTTCGAGTCGAAGCGGCCGCGGACGAAGTCCGACGTGGTGACGTATCCGTGCTTGTGCGACACCGACCACAGACGCGGCAGGAAGGTGAAGATCAGCGGGTAGACGAGGATCGTGTACGGGACGGCGAAGAAGCCGGCCGCGCCCGCCGCGTAGATGGCCGCGGGGACCGCGACGAAGGTGTACGCCGTGTAGAGGTCACCGCCGAGCAGGAACCAGGTGACCCAGGTGCCGAACGAGCGGCCGCCGAGCCCCCATTCGTCGAGGCTCTCGGTCTCGGACCGGCGCCACCTGGCGGCCATGAAGCCGACGACCGTGACGGCCACGAAGAAGAAGATGAATACGGCGAGTGCTACGCCGTTGACGCCGTCCTTCATGCCGACGCACCCCCCTTGCGGGAGCGCTGGTCACGCTGCCACAGCTTGTACGCGGTCATCGTGAGGCAGGTCGAGATGAGGACCCAGAGCATCTGGTACCAGTAGAAGAACGGGATGCCGATGAAGGTCGGGTCGACGATCGCGTACGAGTCCACCCAGAGCAGCGCTACGAACGGCGCTATGAGACAGAGAGCAATCACCACCCTCATGGGTGTGACTGTTGGTGGTTTCGCGTCAGATTCTTCCGGCATGCTGCGACTCCGTCCCTCTAGATGAACTGAAAATGCGCAGGAAATCTAAGCGAGGGATCCAGCCACAGTCACCCCTGTACGTATTTCGGTCCGGCAACGGTCGACAGGCGGACTGCTGAGGCCGCCGGACGGTGCGAGCTGGTCGCCGGACGGTAGGGGATGGGCGCTGGACGGTAAAGCCCGTTATGCCGGTCCCCCTGCCGGCGACAGGGGGATCAGCGGTGTTCGGTACTGACCTTGGCGGAAATCAGTCGGTCGGCCGCTTCAGCCGCGCGACGAACTTGTACCGGTCGCCCCGGTACACCGAGCGCACCCACTCCACGGGCTCGCCGTGCAGGTCGACCGAGTGCCGGGACAGCATCAGCATGGGCAGGCCCACATCCGTACCGAGCAGCCCGGCCTCGCGCGGGGTGGCGAGCGAGGTCTCGATGGTCTCCTCGGCCTCGGCGAGGCGTACGTCGTACACCTCGGCGAGCGCGGTGTAGAGCGAGGTGTACTTCACCAGCGAACGGCGCAGCGCGGGAAAGCGCTTGGCCGAAAGATGGGTGGTCTCGATCGCCATCGGCTCTCCGCTGGCGAGCCGGAGCCGCTCGATCCGCAGCACCCGCCCGCCCGCCGTGATGTCGAGCAGTCCGGCGAGCGTGTCGTCCGCCGTGACATAGCCGATGTCCAGAAGCTGGGATGTCGGCTCCAGCCCCTGCGCCCGCATGTCCTCGGTGTACGAGGTGAGCTGCAGGGCCTGCGAGACCTTCGGCTTGGCGACAAAGGTGCCCTTGCCCTGGATGCGCTCCAGCCGGCCCTCGACGACCAGCTCCTGGAGCGCCTGGCGCACGGTGGTGCGCGAGGTGTCGAACTCGGCGGCCAGGGTCCGCTCGGGCGGCACGGGTGTGCCCGGCGGCATGGTGTCGGTCATGTCGAGGAGATGGCGCTTGAGCCGGTAGTACTTCGGAACGCGTGCCGTACGCGTGGCCGCTCCGGTCCCGTTCTCCGTACTGCCCCCGTCAACACCCATGGCACGCCTTCCCGACTGCTGTGCTGCTGCCGTCACCGGCTCCTCCGTCTGTCGCGGCTCACATGGTGGCACGGTCCGGTCACGGGTCCCCGCCCTCCCTGAGGTGTCGGTCCTATAACGGACGCGAGTGCACTTCTTATACACCCTTGACACCCCTAAAGGTCTAGGCCAAGCTCCCGGTACTGGTCTAAACCATTAAGGACCAGGTCCCAGCCCCAGCAGTACTACTCGTCGGATGTCTTCGCGGTGGGCGGGGGGTTGCAGCACCCTGAGGAGGGTTTGGCGTGAAGCGCAAGCTCATCGCGGCGATCGGCGTCGCGGGCATGATGGTCAGCATGGCAGCGTGTGGCTCCGACGACGGCGGCAGCGACGCGGGCAGCAAGAAGGGTCCCGACAGCTACAAGGGGCAGACCCTCACCGTCTGGGCCATGGACGGCTCGACACCGGACCAGTGGCAGAAGGACCTGACCGCCGAGTTCCAGAAGAAGACCGGCGCGACGGTCAAGTTCGAGGTCCAGCAGTGGAACGGCATCCAGCAGAAGCTGACGACCGCTCTCTCCGAGGAGAACCCGCCGGACGTCTTCGAGATCGGCAACACCCAGACCGCCGCGTACGCCAAGACCGGCGGCCTCGCCGACCTCGGTGACCTGAAGAAGGAGATCGGCACAGACTGGGCCGAGAACCTGAACGAGGCGTCGGTCGTCGACGGCAAGCAGTACGCCGCCCCGTGGTACTTCGCCAACCGCGTGGTCCTCTACAACAAGTCCGTCTTCAAGGACGCCGGCGTCACCGAGGTCCCCAGGACTCGTGACGAGTTCTTCGCCGCCCTGGACAAGATCAAGGAGAAGGGCAAGGCCGAGCCGCTCTACCTGCCCGGCCAGAACTGGTACTTCTTCGACGGACTCACCATCGGCCAGGGTGCCGACCTCGTGAAGAAGGACGGGGACACGTGGGTCTCCAACCTCGACGATCCCAAGATCGGCGCGGCGATGGACCTCTACAAGAAGTACCAGAGCTACTCCAAGGCGCCGAAGGACAAGGACGAGGCGACCCCGCAGCAGGCCGACGTCTTTGCCAAGGGCAAGACCGGCGCCTTCATCGGCATGGGCTGGGAAGCCGCCACGGCGATCAAGGCCAACCCGGCCATCGAGAAGGAGATCGGCTACTTCACCATCCCGGGTGAGACGGCCGACAAGCCCGAGGGTGTCTTCCTCGGCGGTTCCAACCTCGCCGTCGCCGAGGGCAGCAAGAAGCAGGACCTCGCCAAGGAGTTCCTGAAGCTCGCGCTCTCCGACACGTATGAGGGCCAGCTCGCCAAGCTGAACGGCGTCATCCCCAACAAGGAGTCGCTGAACTCCAACCTGACCGGCAACCCGGTCGCCGAGGCCGCGGCCCCGTCCGCGAAGTCCGGCGGCACCACGCCGCTGATCCCCGAGTGGGCCGCGGTCGAGAACGCGCCCAACCCGATCAAGACCTTTATGACCGCGGTCCTGAACGGTAAGTCGAACGCCGAAGCGGCCAAGCAGGTCGAGGCCGAGCTCAACAAGCGCCTCGCGCAGAAGCAGTAGTACTCAGTCGCCGGGGGCCGGAACTCCGCGACTCCAGGACGGAGCCCGGCCCCCGGCGGCGACGTGTGTTCCAAGGTGCCAAGGAAGAGATGGCGAGCATGACCGTGCAGACCGAACGGCCGCCCTCCGGTCCGGCGGAGGCAGGCAGACGGACCGGCAGCGGCCCGGGACCCGGCAGGCCGGGGGGACGCCGCAGACACACCGGGCTCGCCCCGTATCTGCTGCTGGCGCCGCCGGTGGCCGCGACCCTGGTGTTCCTGGGCTGGCCGCTGGTCAAGAACACCGTGCTGTCGTTCCAGAACCTCAATATGAGGCAGCTCATCCAGCACCTCACCGAGTGGAACGGGATCGACAACTACACCGAGGTGCTCGGCAGCGAGGACTTCTGGAACGTCACCGTCCGGTCGATCGTCTTCGCCGCAACCAACGTCGTCCTGATCATGGTGCTCGGCACGCTGGTGGGCCTGCTGCTCGCACGGCTCGGCAAGCGCATGCGCGTCACCCTGCTCATCGCCCTGGTCCTCGCCTGGGCGATGCCCGTCATCGCCGCGACCACCGTCTACCAGTGGCTCTTCGCCTCCCGGTTCGGCGTCGTCAACTGGGTGCTGGACAAGGCCGGTTTCCACTCCATGGCGGACTTCAACTGGACCGGCGGCCAGTTCTCCACCTTCTTCGTGATCACGCTCCTGATCGTCTGGCAGTCGATCCCCTTCGTGGCGATCAGCCTCTACGCCGCCACCACGACCATTCCCAAGGAGCTCTACGAAGCAGCGGCACTCGACGGCGCCGGCAGTTGGAAGAGCTTCACCTCGGTCACCATGCCGTTCCTGAAGCCCTTCCTGCTGGCCACCACGTTCCTTGAGGTCATCTGGGTCTTCAAGGCGTTCGTCCAGGTCTTCGCCATCAACCAGGGCGGCCCGGACCGGCTCACCGAGATCCTCCCCGTGTACGCGTACGTCGAAGGCATCGGCAATCAGCATTACGGTATGGGCTCGGCCATCGCCCTGCTCACCATCCTGATCCTGCTCATCCTCACCTCGTACTACCTCCGGATCGTCTCCAAGCAAGAGGAGGACGAGCTGTGAAGCGCTCGGCTTCGTCAAGGATCGGCCGCATCTGGCCCAACACCACGGCCGTCCTGCTCGTCATCGGCTTCGTCTTCCCCGTGTACTGGATGTTCGCGACGGCCTTCAAGCCGACCCCCGACATCGTTGCCGAGGACCCGGTCTGGTTCCCGACCGACATCACGTTCGAGCATTTCAGGACCGCCGTCGCCGCCGACCACTTCTGGGCGATGGTCCGCAACTCGCTCACGGTCACCGTCCTGGCCGTGACGTTCTCCCTGATCCTGGCGCTGGCCGGGTCGTTCGCGCTCGCCCGGATGCGCTTCAAGGGGCGCCGGGGCTTCATGATCGGTTTCATGGTCGCCCAGATGGCGCCCTGGGAAGTCATGATCATCGCGATCTACTTCATCGTGCGCGACGCCGACATGCTCAACAGCCTGATCCCGCTGACCCTGTTCTACATGGTCATGGTGCTGCCCTTTACGCTCCTCACCCTGCACGGCTTCGTCGCCGCGGTGCCCAGGGAACTGGAGGAGTCGGCCATGGTCGACGGCTGCACCCGCCCCCAGGCGTTCGTCAAGGTGATCCTGCCGCTGCTCGCGCCCGGGCTGATGTCGACCTCACTCTTCGGCTTCATCACCGCGTGGAACGAGTTCCCGCTGGTGCTGGTCCTGAACAAGCAGGCCGAGTCGCAGACCCTGCCCCTGTGGCTGTCGCAGTTCCAGAGCCAGTTCGGCGACGACTGGGGCGCCACGATGGCCGCCTCCTCCATTTTCGCCATCCCGATCCTCATCCTGTTCGTCTTCCTGCAGCGCAGGGCCGTAAGCGGTCTCACCGACGGCGCAGTGAAGGGATAACACGGCAGCCATGACCACCCTCGTATCCACCACGGACACCGTCACCCGAGACGCGCTGGCCGTCCTGCAGCCCGGGTTCACCGGTACCAGCGCCCCGGACTGGCTGCTGCGCAGAGTAGGCGAAGGGCTCGCCTCCGTCGGCCTGTTCGGCCGCAACATCGAATCGCCGCAGCAACTGGCCGCGCTCACGGCCCGGCTGCGTGCCGAACGCGACGACATACTCGTCGCCGTCGACGAGGAGGGCGGCGACGTCACCCGGCTTGAGGTCCGCGACGGCTCCTCCTTTCCCGGCAACTTCGCGCTCGGCACCGTCGACGACGTGGATCTGACGCGGGCCGTCGCCAAGGAACTCGGCCGCCGGCTCGCCGAGTGCGGCGTCAACCTCAACTGGGCGCCGTCCGCGGACGTCAACTCCAATCCGGGGAATCCGGTCATCGGCGTACGTTCTTTCGGCGCGGGCCCCGACCTGGTCGCCCGGCACACCGCCGCGTATGTCGAAGGGCTCCAGAGCGCCGGAGTCGCCGCCTGCACCAAGCACTTCCCCGGGCACGGCGACACCGCGATCGACTCGCATCTGGCGCTGCCGAGCATCGATGTGGACCCGGACACCCTGCACGCCCG
>DATCWZ010000396.1:0-3198 GCA_036566065.1 Streptomyces sp.
CGGGCGAGGTTCGGCCCGCAGGCGGTGAAGCCGGGGCGGCTCGCAGCCTGACCCGGCAGTAATTTTTACTGACGCGTAACTTCCCCCGCTACCTTACTGATGCGTAAGTTGGCATGAGCACATAGAAAGTCGCACCAAAAAGCCAGCACATTCCACTTGTGGTCCGGACCGCAGGGCGCACCGCCATCGCTACTCCCTTGAGCCGCAAGGAGAACACACGATGCTGCCCTGGACCGGTGCCTCGCGCACTCCACGTACCCCACGCACCCCCCACGTCCGCCGGACCCTCGCCGCGCTGCTTCTGACGGCCGCCGTGATCGCCGCCCCCACGGCGACCGCGAACGCCGCGACCCCCACCACCGCGACCATCGCCACCTCCTCCGCCGCCACGACATCCAGCGGCTGGAACGACTACACCTGCAAGCCCTCCGCGGCACACCCGCGTCCCGTAGTCCTGGTCCATGGGACCTTCGGCAACTCGGTCGACAACTGGCTCGTCCTCGCGCCCTACCTCGTCAACCGGGGTTACTGCGTCTTCTCGCTCGACTACGGCCAGCTCCCCGGCGTGCCGCTGTTCAACGGCCTCGGCCCGATCGACAAGTCGGCCGGACAGCTCGCCGTGTTCGTAGACAAGGTGCTCGGCGCCACCCGGGCGGCCAAGGTCGACATCGTCGGCCACTCCCAGGGCGGCATGATGCCCAACTACTACCTGAAGTTCCTCGGCGGGGCGGCCAAGGTGAACGCCATGATCGGGATCGCTCCCGACAACCACGGCACCACCCTCTCGGGCCTCACTGCGCTGCTGCCGTACTTCCCCGGCGTCGAGGACCTGCTCACCGAGAACACCCCCGGCCTCGCCGACCAGATCGCCGGATCCCCCTTCATCACCAAGCTCAACGCGGGCGGTGACACCGTGCCCGGGGTCCACTACACCGTCATCGCGACCCAGTACGACGAGGTCGTGACCCCGTACCGCACGCAGTACCTGAGCGGACCCGACGTACACAACGTCCTGCTCCAGAACCTGTGCGCGATCGACCTGTCCGAGCATGTGGCGATCGGGACCATCGACCGGATCGCCTTCCACGAGGTCGTAAACGCCCTCGACCCGGCACACGCCACGCCGACGAACTGCCTGTCGGTCATCGGCTGAGACCGGGCCGGTACGACGAACGGGGTCCCGCGCGATGATGCGCGGGGCCCCGTTGCGGCCGTGTCCACCGGACGTATCAGAACCGGCGGCCGTTCGCCGCCCTGCGGCGGACGGAGGCGAACAGCGCGCTCGCACCGATGGCGAGCGCCGCGGCCCCGCCGATGGCGATGTACGACGTGCTGCTGCTGCCACCCGTCTCGGCGAGGGTGTCCACACCGGCGGGGGCCTGCACCGGCGCCGCCGCGCTGTTCACCTCGGGCGCGTTGGCAGTGTTGGCCCCGTCGGCCGGTGCCGGTGCCGCCTCGGTGACCTTCGCACCGGTCGCGGCGTCGTTGTCGCCGTGTCCGTTGTGCTCGACGGACGACTTGTCGGCGCCCTGGTCGATCTCCTGCTCGGACGGCGCGGAAGCGACCGGGGCCGGTACGGCGGCGACCGAACCGCTCCCACTGCCCTCACCGCCGAAGACGACGTCGGAACAGGCGTAGAAGGCCTCGGGGGAGTCCGAACGCTGCCAGATCGTGTACACCAACTGCCGCCCCGTGGCCTGCGGGACGGTGCCGTCGAACACGTACGAGCCGTTCTCCAGCTTCGGGTCGGTGGCCCGGGCGAACGGCTTCTCCTGAAGGTCCGACCACTTCAGCGGCTGCGACGGGTCGTACCCGGCGTTGGTCAGATACAGCTCGAAGGTCCCCTTGTGCGGCGCCGTGGCCCGGAACTTGAAGGTGTGGCTGCCCGCCTTCATCGGCGTGGACGGCCAGTCGGCACGCGGCAGATCGAGCCCCTTGAACTTGTCATTGCCCGCACTGCACAGCTTGCCGTCCGGAATCAACTCGCGGTGCTTGCCCGCCGCGTTGGCTATGTTGATGCCGTTCCAGTCGTACAGCGCCTGCGTACCGCCGGCTGCGACTGCCGCCTGGCACGCCGCCGACACCGGGTGCTCCGGCCCCTCCGCGAAACAGGCCGACACCCGGCTCACCGGGTCCGTCATCGACCCGTGCGCGGCCGCGGGTACAGCGCAGAGCCCGGTCAGCGCGAGCGGCGCCGCACCGAGCACGACGACAGCGGCGAGTTTGCGGCGAGCGGTCATGTTGACGGCCATGGGGGCGTTCTCCTTCGGCGAGCGGTGTGGGGGTACGGTCCAGAGCCCGCCCGGCGGTGCGACCCCCCGTACGGATACGGCACCGACGGAACGAACCCCGTCCCGGTGATCAGCAAACTAGCCGCCACCAAGGGCGAATCGGCCCCTCCGAGGCCCCGGACGGCGATCGTTATGCCGGGCTTAAGGAAGGGTTAGGAGAGAGCTCAGGAAGGGCCGGGCCGGCGGGGAGAAACCGGAGTGCGGCCCTGTGCACCGGTCGGCGAAGGAGTGAAGTTGAGCGTGGTGTGGTCGATGACGTCTCCAGCATCCCAGCGGTTCGGCCCAGGTGAGAGACGTGGCGAACTGTCTGCTCTGACGGCGGACTTCAGGGAACTGCGCTCCGGGGGACAGGGATATCTGGAAGTCCGCCTGCCGGGTCCCGCGGAGTGTCGATCACGCGTGGGACGTCGTACGACGTTTCGCTGTGACGGGTGACTTCGAGAGACCGGGAGCGTGGTTCGAGTTGTAGTTCGCTCACGATCGCAGGGATGCCCTACGACAGCTCCGTGGGTGGTGGCCGGCCTGGCCGGAAACTATCTTGGTCGAGCATGTGTTCCTTTTTGCGGTGGCATGATCCGCTCATGAGCGATGTCCAGGAGCTGACCTGTGGTCCGGCCCGGAAGGGCGCCCTGTGGGTTCTGGCCGGGGTCGGGGCGGTCGCGGTCGGTCTTGCCGTATTACGCCTGGTGGTCCATGGTCCCGACCCGTGGCTGGGCGTCGGTCTGCTGTTCGGACTGATGGGCTTCGTTTCGTTCTACGCCTCCGTGTCCGTGGTACGGGCCGACGCGTACGGCGTGCACACCCGGACGCTGCTGCGGCGCCGGAGCGTTCCCTGGCGCGATATCGCCGACCTGCGCGTACGCCGGCTGTGGGGCGGCGAGTACGACGACCCCCGACTCGTCACCAT
>DATCWZ010000250.1:0-3093 GCA_036566065.1 Streptomyces sp.
TCCTTGAGCGCCTGGACGAACGCGTCGACGTCGTCCTCCGTGGTGTCGAAGGAGCACATCCAGCGCACGTCACCGGCCGTCTCGTCCCAGAAGTAGAACCGGAAGCGCTTCTGCAGCCGCTCGCTCACCTCGTGCGGCAGCCGGGCGAACACCGCGTTGGCCTGGACGGGATAAAGGATCTCGACGCCGTCCACCGTACGCACGCCGTCGGCGAGCCGCTGGGCCATGGCGTTGGCGTGCCGGGCGTTGCGCAGCCAGAGGTCGCGCGAGAGCAGCGCCTCGAGCTGGACCGAGACGAAGCGCATCTTCGAAGCGAGCTGCATGGACAGCTTGCGTACGTGCTTCATCGCCCGGACCGCGTCCGGATCCAGGACGATCACGGCCTCGCCGAAGATCGCGCCGTTCTTGGTGCCGCCGAAGGACAGGACGTCCACGCCGACCGTGTTGGTGAAGGTGCGCATCGGCACGTCCAGCGACGCGGCGGCGTTGGCTATCCGGGCGCCATCGAGGTGCACCCGCATGCCCCGCTCATGGGCGTGCTCACAGATGGCGCGGATCTCGCCGGGCGTGTAGACGGTTCCCAGCTCGGTGTTCTGGGTGATCGAGACGACCTGCGGCATCGCCCGGTGCTCGTCGTCCCAGCCGTACGCCTGCCGGTCGATGAGCTCCGGCGTCAGCTTGCCGTCCGGCGTCGGTACGGTGAGCAGCTTCAGCCCGCCCATCCGCTCCGGGGCGCCGCCCTCGTCCACGTTGATGTGGGCGGACTCGGCGCAGATCACGGCGCCCCAGCGGTCGGTCATCGCCTGGAGGGCTACGACGTTGGCCCCGGTGCCATTGAAGACCGGGAAGGCTTCGGCGGTGGCGCCGAAGTGGCTGTGGACGACCCGCTGGAGGTGCCCGGTGTAGTCGTCCCCGCCGTAGGCGATCTGATGGCCGCCGTTGGCGAGGGCGAGGGCGGCCAGGATCTCGGGGTGCGCGCCCGCGTAATTGTCACTGGCGAAGCCGCGCGACGCCGGATCATGATGGCGTCGCGCGTCGGTCTTTACGGTTGCGGGGTCAGCCACAGACGCTTTCCGTTCACTTCTGCGGCGGGCTTGTCCCAGACGCCGGCGATGGCCTCGGCCAGTTCCTTGACGTCGGTGAAGCCCGCGAACTTCGCATTCGGGCGCTCGGCGCGCATCGCGTCGTGCACCAGTGCCTTGACCACCAGGATCGCAGCAGCCGCCTTCGGGCCTTCGTCACCCCCCGCCTTGCGGAAGGAGTCACCGAGCGCGAGGGTCCATGCCTCCGCCGCCGCCTTGGACGCGGCGTAGGCGGCGTTGCCCGCGGTGGGCTTGCTCGCTCCGGCCGCGCTGATCAGCACATAGCGTCCGCGGTCGCTGCGCCGCAGTGCCTCCTCGAAGGCGAGCGAGGTGGACTGGACGGTACGGATCAGCAGCTTCTCCAGGAAGTCCCAGTCGGCCAGGCTCGTCTCGGCAAAACCGGCACTCCCCCGCCAGCCGCCGACGAGATGCACCAGGCCGTCGACCCGGCCGAACTCCTTCTCCGTCTTGAGCGCCCAGTCCCGGGCGGCGCCCGCGTCGAGCAGGTCGACGGTGTCCCCGGTGACGGTGGCACCTCCGTGCGCGTACCGCGCGGCGTCCACCGCCTCGGCGAGGCGTTCGGGATTGGCGTCGGACGCGACGACGACCGCGCCGGCCTCCGCGAGCCTCAGCAGCGTGGCACGGCCCGCCGGTCCCGCCGCTCCGGCCACCGCGATCACCGCGCCTTCCAGCGCTCCGCTTCCGCCGCCCGTACCGCTTGCGTTCATGGCCACCGTCTCCTCCGTACGAGCGCTCACGCGGCTGCCCGGTCGGCATCCGCCGCTGTGATCCCCTTGGCTGTGATCCCCTTGGTAGCGGCGATCACCTTCTTCAGCTTCTTGGAAAGCGCCTCATAGAACATGCTCAGGGGAAACTCGTCCGGAAGCACGTCGTCGACGAGTTTGCGGGGCGGCTGGGTCACGTCGAGCGCGTCGGGGCCCTTGGCCCAGCGGGAGCCGGGGTGCGGGGAGAGGTAGCCGGAGACCAGGTCGTACGCGGCGAACCAGTGGACCAGCTTGGGCCGGTCGATACCGTCGCGGTAGAGCTTCTCGATCTCGCCGCAGAGCTGGTTGGTGACCTGCGGGGCACGGTCCCAGTCGATCTTGAGGGTGTTGTCCGTCCACCGGATGACGTCGTGCTTGTGGAGGTAGGCGAACAGGAGCTGGCCGCCGAGCCCGTCGTAGTTGCGTACGCGCTCACCGCTGACGGGGAAGCGGAACATCCGGTCGAACAGCACCGCGTACTGCACGTCACGGCCCTGGGCGAAGCCGTCGGCCTCCAGCTTCACGGCCTCCCTGAAGGCGGTGAGGTCGCAGCGCAGCTCCTCCAGGCCGTACATCCAGAACGGCTGGCGCTGCTTGATCATGAACGGGTCGAACGGCAGGTCGCCGTGGCTGTGGGTGCGGTCGTGGACCATGTCCCAGAGCACGAACGCCTGCTCGCAGCGCTTCTGGTCGCCGATCATCTCGCGGATGTCGTCGGGCAGCTCAAGGCCGAGGAGGTCGACGGACGCCTCGGTGACACGGCGGAAGCGGGCGGCCTCGCGGTCGCAGAAGATGCCGCCCCAGCTGAAGCGCTCGGGGGCCTCGCGCACGGCGATGGTCTCGGGGAAGAGCACCGCGGAGTTGGTGTCGTACCCGGAGGTGAAGTCCTCGAAGGTGATGCCGCAGAACATCGGGTTGTCGTAGCGGGTGGCCTCCAGCTCGGCAAGCCACTCCGGCCAGACCATCCGCAGCACGACCGCTTCCAGGTTGCGGTCCGGGTTGCCGTTCTGCGTATACATCGCGAAGACGACGAGGTGCTGCAGGCCGTCGGCGCGGTTCGCGGCGGGCCGGAAGGCGAGCAGGGAGTCCAGGAAGTCCGGCACCCCGAAGCCGTCGGCGGCCCAGCGGCGCAGGTCCGCGGCGAGGGCGCGGTGGTACTCGGCGTCGTGCGGCAGCAGCGGGGACAGCTCGTCGATCGCGTCGATCACCCGTTCGACGGTGGCGGCGGCTGTCGCCGCCGAGGGCGC
>DATCWZ010000556.1:0-4960 GCA_036566065.1 Streptomyces sp.
CTCCTCGGACCTGGCGGAACTGCTGCTGGAGGACCTGCGCCAACTCCTGCCCGAACTGCGCGCCCAGTCACACCCGCTGGCCCGCGACAAGGACGCCGCCACGTCCTTCCACCACTGAAGCCACTTGAACCGCCGCACGCGGTCAGTCGGTGTCCCCGGGGTCGGGGATTCCCGTCGCGTACGGGTTCTCCTCGCCCTCGTCGAGCACCCCGACGAAGGGTTCGCCCTCGCCCGCGAAGGTATACGCCCCGCCCTGGATCCGGGCGATCAGGCCACGGGTCCAGTCGGCACCCGTGTCCGCCGAGTGCACCCACAGATTCATGATCTCGCCGATGTGGCCCAGCGATTCGGGGCCCTCCGACGAGGAACCCGATGCCCGCCGAGAGCACGTCGAGCCCGGGATCGTACGCGGTCAGGGAAGCCCGCAGCAGGGTGAGGAACTCCTCGCTGCCGCGCTCGGTGAGCTCGTACTCGGTGCGAGGCGGGCCGCCGGCCGTGGAGGGGGCGGTCAGAGGGGGAAGGGGGACCGGCCGTGCTGGATTGAGATCCACTTCTGGGTGGTGAACGCCTCCACGGCCGCCTCGCCGTTCAGCCGTCCCAGCCCGGACATCTTCTCGCCGCCGAAGGCCACCAGCGGGTCGTCCTGGACGGTGGCGTCGTTGACATGGAACATCCCGCTGATGATGCGCTGTGCGAACCGCACCCCGCGCTCGGCGTCCGCCGTGTGCACCGCGCCGCTCAGTCCGTACGGGCTGTCGTTGACGATACGTACGGCCTCGTCCTCGGCGTCGAACGGCACCAGCAGCGCCACCGGGCCGAATATTTCCTGCGTCAGCAGCGGTGAGCCGGGAGCCAGCCCCGTCAGCACGGTCGGCTCGACGAGATTGCCCCGGGTACGGCCCCGTACGAGCGCGGTGGCCCCGTCGGCGAGCGCCCGGTCGACCAGGGAGGCCAGGGCGTCGGCCTGGAAGGCGCTGATGACCGGGCCGATCCTGGTGTCCGGATCGCGCGGGTCACCCGTCCTGAGCGCGGCCACCGCCTCGGTGAACCGCTCGGTGAACTCCTTCTCGACGGACCGGTCCACCAGGATGCGGTTGGCGGCCATGCTGACCTGGCCCTGGTACAGGAAGCGGCTGAAGACGGCCGCCTGGACCGCGTAGTCGATGTCCGCGTCGTCCAGCACCACCACGGCGCTGTTGCCGCTGAGTTCGAGGATGACCCGCTTGAAGTGACCGCCGGCGGTGGCCGCGACATGCCGGCCGACCCGGTCTGAGCCGGTGAAGGAGATCACCTTGGGCACGGGGTGCTCGACGAACGCGTCACCGATCTCGGCGCTGTCCGTGATCACGATGTTGAGCAGCCCGGCCGGCAGCCCGGCGTCATCGAAGACCTTGGCCACCAGCCCGCCGCCGACGACCGGGGCGTTCTGATGGGGCTTCACCACGACGGCGTTGCCGAGCGCCAGCGCGGGCGCGACGGACTTCATCGTCACCAAAAAGGGGAAATTGAAGGCGCTGATGACACCTATGACCCCGACGGGCAGCCGGTAGAGCCGGTTCTCCTTGCCGTCGATGGCCGATGGCAGCACCCGGCCCACGGGCCGCAGCGCCTGCCGGCTCGCCTCGCGCAGGAATTCCAGGGTGATGCGGACCTCGTACTCGGCCTTGAGGCGCGTGCCGCCCAGCTCGTCAATGATGGCGTCGATGATGGACTCGGTGCGCTCGCCGACAATGCGGACGGCCCGGTCGAGCACGGCACGCCGCTCGTACGGATTGGTGGCGGCCCACTCCCGCTGGGCGCGCTCGGCCGCGCGATAGGCACGGTCGACCTCGACCGCTGTGGCGACCGTGATCGCGGCGAGCTTTTCGCCGTTGTACGGATTGAAATCGATGATGTCCCACGAGCCGCTGCCGGTAAGCCACTCGCCGTCGATGTACTGGCGTGCCAGTTCATTGAAGAAGGACATGCAATCCCTTACCGCTGGCGCAGACTCCTGATGGGACATCATCGTACCGAGGAATCACGTCAGTTGAAGGAGACCTCGGAGGACGTCCCGGCTCTCTTCCGGACCGGGGCTGTCCCGGTGGAGGCGGACCATGGCCTTTTCGTACTGCGCGACTTCCTCGGCCTTGTCCAGATAGAGCGCACTTGTCAGTTGCTCCAAATAGACAATGTCCGACAGATCGGATTCCGGGAAACGCAGCATCGTAAAGGAACCGCTCTCCCCCGCATGCCCGCCAAAACTGAAGGGCATCACCTGGAGAGTGATGTTCGGCTGCTCCGACATTTCGATCAGATGCCGCAATTGGGCACGCATGACCTCGCGCCCGCCATAGGGACGGCGCAGCGCGGCCTCGTCGAGTACGGCGTGGAACGTCGGGGCACTCTCGGCGACGAGCGCCTTCTGGCGCGTCAGCCGCAGGGCGACCCTGCGCTCGATCTCGGCCGCCGGGGCCCCCGGCATGCCCCGGGAGACGACCGCGTGCGCGTACGCCTCGGTCTGCAGCAGACCGTGCACGAACTGGACTTCATAGATCCGGATGAGCGACGCGGCGCCCTCCAGACCGACGTATGTCTGGAACCAGCCAGGCAGCACATCTCCGTAACTGTGCCACCAGCCCGCCACATTGGCCTCGCGGGCCAGCCCGAGGAGGGAGTCCCGCTCCGCCTCGTCCGCGACGCCGTAGAGCGTGAGCAGATCCTCTACATCCCTGGCCTTGAAGCTCACCCGTCCCAACTCCATGCGGCTGATCTTCGATTCGGAGGCACGGATCGAGTAGCCGGCCGCCTCACGGGTGATGCCGCGCGATTCACGCAACCGCCTGAGCTGTGAGCCCAGCAGGATGCGCCGCACCACAGATCCACTCGACTCGCCTGCCGACACAGATCTCGACCCTCCCCATCGCTTCCCTGGCACCGGAGCCCCCGAACCCCGGTGCCGGGATTCTGCCACCAAAACGCTTCAGCCCGTACTCATTCGGTTACGGAAAGAGCAAGCCTTCCAGAAAGCTCTGAAACTGCTGCCGGGAAGAAATGAGTAAGAACCGGCATCCTTCCGGCAGTTCAGGCACGTGCACGTGCATCTGCCCTTGCATCTGCTGTGCGCATTCGGAACCATGGCCCTCGCGCACCTGCGTGCTCGTGTTGTGCCGCTGTGCCGCTGCCCGCAGTGCCGCTACAGCCGCGAATCCCGGGAGTGCCTCGTATGGGGACGAATGGATCGACGATGCTCGAACCGTTACGGCAGGGGCTTCCACCCACTGACCCGTCAGCGGTCGCGGGATCGGCCTCCTGTGTGTTGCCGGCCCGGTACGAAGCGGTGGGCGGAGCGAGGAAGTTCACCAGGACGACGCTGACGTCCTGGGGTCTGGGCGACCGTTTCGACGATGTCGCGCTGGTCGTGTCCGAACTCGTCACCAACGCGCTGCGGCACGCCCTTCCGGCCGATGTTCGGCGTGTGCCCCAGGACCCTCCCGTACGGCTGCATCTGATCCGCTGGACGTCGCGGCTGGTGTGCGCCGTGCGCGATCCGAGCGAGGAGAGCCCGGTGGCGGGTGAGGCCGCCGACTCGGCGGAGTCGGGCCGCGGACTGTTCCTGGTGGAGTCATTCAGTGACGGCTGGGGCTGGCATCCCTCGCCCGTGCTGGCCGGGGCCGGGGAGCAGCAGTCACCGGTGACGGTGCGCGGGAAGGTGGTCTGGGCGCTGTTCCGGCTGTCCGAGGCGGTGCGGCCGGACGCCGTGCTGCCGAATGCCGTGCTGTCCGATGCCCACTGCCGGGCGGAGTGACGGCGACAGGCAGGCCACGACGGACGGGTGAGCGGGCGCCGGTACGGCGTCAGCTTCCCGCCGTCAGGTGGTCGAATTCCCCGTCCTTGGCGCCCAGCAGCAGCGCCTCTATCTCCGCGGGCGTATAGACCAGGGCCGGCCCGTCGGGATGGCGCGAGTTGCGCATGGCCACATCGCCGCCGGGCAGTTTCGCGAACTCCACGCAGGAGCCCTGGGAGTTGCTGTGTCTGCTCTTCTGCCAGACGACTCCGTGAAGCTCTGTGGCGGCCATGCCGTTGTACACGTCGTGCACAGGACGCTCCCCGAGTTGCAAAGTGCAAGTGTCAACTAGCCGGGATCATAGCTGTGTTCATATGCCAATGCATGAGCAGATGCACGTGCACGCGGGGTGTGCGAATGATTACAGGTCCGCTGCTCCCGTTCGCCCTCATGAGTGAGACGTACGCCGGACCTATTCGGCTCCCTCATGACGAAATCGTTCCGCGGGCGCGCCCATCCGGGCCCGGTCCGCGGCCACCGTGCCATGGTTCCAGCCGTCCGCGTCGGAGACGCCGCGTATCCGGGTACTCGTGGTCCTCGGAAACATCCGCTCCGCGGTGTCCGTGACCGCGACCTCCCGGGCCGCGAGCACGGGCAGCAGCCCGCCGGCGTCCGCATGACCCGCGGTACCGGACGCCGCGGTGACGCGTGCGCTGTCGGCGGCGAGACGGCTGCCGATACGCTGGGCGTACGCCATCAGGAACGACTGCCGGAACGTCTTGGTGCGCTTGCGCCCCGCGGCTCGCCGGGCGGCCTCCGCCGTGGTCATCGCGGCGGTTCCCTGCACGAGCAGGGAGGTGAACAGCAGCTCCACCGCCTCCAGATCCGCCTCGAATCCGACGACCGTGGAGAAGCCGTGGTCGTCGTCCCACACGGCCCGGCAGCGGTTCGCCGAGGCGACCGCGTCGAGCAGGATCGCCTTCGCCGTCTCGTACGGGGCATCGATCCCGATGCGGCGGGCGCCGGGCTGTTCGGCGCTGTGGGTACGGGCGGCCAGAAGCGCGTCATCGATGCTGTGGCGGGCCATCAGCTCCTGCGCCTTGGTGGTGAATGCCTCCGCCTCCTCGGGGAAGCCCGTCGCCTCCGCCTTGGCGAGGAGGGCCCGGATCCGGGTGAGCATGCGGGGCTCGCCCC
>DATCWZ010000300.1:0-5510 GCA_036566065.1 Streptomyces sp.
CCCGGATGGCGAGCCTTTGCGGGTCCGCCGCGCCCTCGGCCGCCAGGGCGCGGGCGACGGCCGCGCAGTCCTCCACGTCAACAACGCCCCACTGCTCCCTGAGCCGTTCGCGGTAGGCACGGCCGTAGCCGGTGGAGCCGCCGTAGTTGACCTCGGCGACACCGATGCCCCGGGAGGTGAAGTAGGCGACCTCCAGGTCGAGTACGAGCGGGGCGCGTCCGGTGGGTCCGCCGTGCGCCCAGATGACGTAGGGTGCCCGCTCGCCGTCGGGCCCTGTGCGGTCGGGGCTGCGTGGCGGGTAGACATGGGCGTGGATGTCCCGCCCGTCGGGCCCGGTGAAGGTGCGGACCTGCGGCTCGGGGTAGTACGCGGGGTCGACGGGGTCCTGGTGCGGGGCGCCGATGATCCTGGTGTGACCGGTCGCGGTGTCCAGTTCGACCACTTCGTACGCGCTGTGCGGGCTCGCCGCGATGCCGATGACCCGGGTGTCCTGCACGGCGAGGGTCTCGCTCCAGGCGGTCCACGGACCCGCGATGTCGACGAGCTCGCCGGTCTCCGGGTCGAACACGCCGAGCCGGGTGGTGCCCCGGCCGTGGATGACGGCGATCAGCCCGTTGTCCAGGAGCCGGAACCAGCGCAGTCCGATCTTCCACAGCGGCCCGCCGAACTCCTCGCTCCGTCCCGGGCAGAGCGGGCTGCTGGGCGCCACCCCGTCCGCGGCGGCGTCGGGCCTGATCCGCTGGAGTTCCCACCAGCCGCTGACGTCCGACACGAACAGCAGCGAGCCGTCCCGGTCCCACTCGACCTGGACGACCGACTCATCGGTGTCGCCGACGAGCGGCCGTACGCCGGTGAACGTGCCCGCTTCGGTGACGTCGGCGAGCATCACGACCGTGCCGTCCCACGGCATCCGCGGATGGTCCCAGGCGATCCAGGCGGCCTTCCGCCCGTCGTACGAGAGCCGGGGGCCGGTGACGAACCGGTGCCGGTCGTCGGTGAGTTCGCGTACGGCACCGCGGTCATCGGCCGCCGAGCCGTCCAGCGGCACGGCGGCGATCACCCGGCGCACATCGGTGGGCGACTCGCCGGTGAACTCCTCCAGGACGCACCACACCTCGCCGTGCGCCCCGCGTTCCGGGTGCGGTTCGGGGTCCACCCAGCGCAGGCCGCCGCCGACCTCGGAGACGGGGGTGAGCGGCCAGGGCTCGTCGGGGCCGTCCGGCGCGTACGCGTACAGCCGCTGGTCGGTGAAGTGGACGAAGACGACGAGCGGGCCGCCCTCCTCCGGGGGTCGTGCCACGACGGCCCACGGCTGTCCGCCGTACTCGATGACCCGGCTGCGGACGTTCCACGGGGTGGGCAGCACGGACACCGTGGAGCCGTCGGCCCTGCGGCGTACGAGAGCGCGGCGGCCACCCTCGGCGGGGCGCGGCTCGGTCCACCACACCTCGTCGCCGACGGTGCCGACGAATTCCGGACGGCCGTCGTGCGAGGCGGCGAGCGCCGCGTCGATGGGTGACGGCCACGTCCCGTATGCCGCTGTGGACACCATGGTTCTTCTTTCTGGCGGGTGGAGCGGACAGTGTCAGGCGGAGCGCAGGAAGTGGTCCAGGACCCGGACGCCGAAGTGCAGGGCGTCGACAGGGACCCGCTCGTCGACGCCGTGGAACATCGCCTGGTAGTCGAAGCCGACGGGCAGCTTCAGCGGCGAGAAGCCGTAGCCGGTGATACCGAGGCGGGAGAACTGCTTGGCGTCCGTGCCTCCCGACATGCAGTACGGGACGACATGGCCGTCCGGGTCGAACAGTTCGATGGCGGCGCGCATCTTCGCGTACGTCGGTGAGTCGACCGGTGCCTGCAGCGCGACCTCGCGGTGATCGAACTCCCATGCGATGCCGGGTCCGGTGAGCCGGTCAAGCGTTGCGATGAACTCCTCCTCACCGCCCGGCAGCATCCGGCCGTCGATATGGGCGGTGGCCCGGCCGGGGATCACATTCACCTTGTAACCGGCGTCGAGCATCGTCGGGTTGGTGCTGTTGCGTACGACGGGTGCGAGCAGCGCGGCGGCGGGTCCTAGCTTGCCGAGCAGTTCGTCCACGTCGAAGTCCGGGGCGTCGGGATCGACGCGGATGTGCATCAGCGCGGCGGTCTCGATGATGGCGGCCCGGACGGTCGGGGTGAGCCGTACCGGCCATTCGTACGCGCCCAGCCTGGCGACGGCGGCGGCAAGCGCGGTGACGGCGTTGGCCTTGTTCACCTTGGAGCCGTGTCCGGCCTTGCCCTCGGCGGTCAGTTTCAGCCAGCCCGTGCCGCGCTCACCGGCCGCGACCGGATACAGCGACAGGCCGGGTCCGGCGTGGAACGTGAAGGCCCCGGACTCGCTGATGCCTTCCGTACAGCCCGCGAAGAGGTCCGGGTGCTGGTCGGCGAGGAAGCCGGAACCGTCGCGGGCGCTGGCCTCCTCGTCCGCCGTATAGGCGATGACGATGTCGCGGCGCGGGCGGACTCCGGCGCGCGCCCAGGCGCGGACGACGGCGAGGACCATCGCGTCCATGTTCTTCATGTCGACGGCCCCGCGCCCCCACACCACCCCGTCGCGCACCTCTCCGGAGAAGGGGTGCACGGCCCAGTCGGCGGCCTCGGCGGGCACCACATCCAGATGCCCGTGTACGAGGAGGGCGCCGGCGGACGGGTCGGCGCCCGGGATGCGCGCGACCACATTGGTCCGTCCGGGGGTGCGCTCCAGCAGGACGGGCTCCAGGCCGGTGTCGGCGAGCCGCTGCGCGACGTACTCGGCGGCCGGCCGTTCCTGGCAGGTGTCGTCGCCGCGGTTGGTGGTGTCGATGCGGATCAGTTCGGAGGTGAACCTCACCGATTCGTCGAGCGCCAGGTCGTCGACCGGGCCGGGCCCGTCGGTCACCTCAGCCATACTGCTCCTCCACGGCGGACGACACGATCGTCGTCACCGCCTTGAATGTCCGAATACCTTCGTACATCGTCCCGCTGGTGTACGAGACGCGCCGCTCGCCGCTCTGCTCCAAGCCCGGGACGACCGTCGCCGCCGACGCCAGATGCTCGGCGTCGAACTCCAGCTCCACCGTGCAGGGGCGTCCCGTCACGGGTTCGTGGCGGACGGCGAGCGCGGTCGCCTCCCTGGCCGCAGCCCTGATGTCGGCGGCGGTACGGGCCGGGGTACGGCAGACGGCGGCATAGCGCGACACGTAGTCCTTGACGGCGACCTTGCGGGCGGCGGGGGCGTACCCGTCGGCGTCCGTACAGGTCAGGTCGTCGCCGGTGACCAGGATGACCGGGACGCCGTATTCGGCGGCCACATGGGCGTTGAGCAGGCCCTCGCTCGCCCGTACGCCGTTCAGCCAGACCCCGGTGATGGAGTTGGCCAGATACGTATGGGCGAGCACCCCTTCCGTACCGGCGCCGGTGTGGTAGCCGATGAACGCGACGGCGTCGACGTCCCCGTGCTGGATGCCCTCCACCATCGACAGGGCCTTGTGCCTGCCCGTCAGCATCTGCACCCGGTCGTCGAGCCGCTCCAGGAGCAGATTGCGCATGGACCAGTGCGCCTCATTGACGAGGACCTCGTCGGCGCCGCCGTCGAAGAAGCCGAGGGCCGCGGCGTTCACGTCGGAGGTGAACAGGGAGCGGCAGCGCTCCCACTGCGGGGTGCCGGGCAGCACATCGGCCGGCCAGGTCACCCCTGTCGCACCCTCCATGTCGGCGCTGACGAGGATCTTCAGGGTCAAGGGTGGTCCTGTCACGTTCGGCGGCGGCGCTCCGCCCCGGCCGGAACCGGGGCGAAGATCTTTACCGGGATCACGGTACGCGCTGGACAACCGGCAGGCCAGAGGCACCGGGTTCCGTCACTGGTCCAGTCCGGTGGTGTCCGCCGCGCGTCACCTCTACTGGCGGCCGGTGCCCTTGAGGAGTTCCTCGATCCGGGCCAGCTCGTCCGGGCCGAACTCAAGGTTGCGTACCGCCTCGACGCTGTTCTCCAGTTGCGCGACGCTGCTCGCGCCGACGAGCGCGGAGGTGACCCGCCCGCCGCGCAGCACCCAGGCCAGCGCCATCTGGGCGAGGGACTGACCGCGCTCCTTCGCCAGGGCGTTGAGCTCAGCCAGCCTGCTCACCAGCTCGGGGGTGACGGCGTCGGGCGTCAGGAAGGGACTGGAGCCGGCCGCGCGCGATCCCTCGGGGATGCCGTGCAGATAGCGGTCGGAGAGCATGCCCTGGGCCAGCGGCGAGTAGGCGATGGACCCGGCGCCCAGTCCGTCCAGGGTGTCCAGCAGCCCGTCCTCGACCCAGCGGTCCAGCATCGAGTAGCGCGGCTGGTGGATGAGCAGCGGGGTGCCGAGGTCCCTGAGAATCCGGGCCGCCTCGCGCGTCTGTTCGGGCGAGTAGTTGGAGACACCTACGTACAGCGCCTTGCCCTGCCGTACGGCGGCGGCGAGCGCCCCCATCGTCTCCTCAAGCGGGGTGCCGGGGTCGGGCCGGTGCGAGTAGAAGATGTCGACGTAGTCGAGACCGAGCCGGGTCAGGCTCTGGTCGAGCGAGGCGCGCAGCGACTTGGCCGAGCCCCATTCCCCGTACGGGCCGTCCCACATCAGGTAGCCCGCCTTGGTGGAGACGACGATCTCGTCCCGCAGCCCGGCGAAGTCCGTCCGCAGGGCGCGGCCCATCGCCGTCTCGGCGGAGCCGGGCGGGGGCCCGTAGTTGTTGGCGAGGTCGAAGTGGGTGATGCCCAGGTCGAACGCCCTGCGCAGGATGTGGCCCTGGCTGTCCGGGGTCCGGTCGCCGCCGAAGTTGTGCCACAGCCCGAGCGACAGTGCGGGCAGTTTCAGGCCGCTGCGCCCGGCGCGGCGGTAGGGCATCTCGGTGTAGCGGTCGGCGGACGGGATGTACATGCGGGCTCCGCGGTGAGGTCCGAAAAGGGGCGCGCCGGATGAGGCGCGCGGCGACCAGCTTCGCGCACAACGATCCAGAGGTCCAACAGGCAATTCTGCCGGGCGGCGCTGCTCTGACGCCCCGGGCGGGGGGTGTCGCCCCCCGCCGGGAGCGCCGGGCCGCCTATGCGGCTGCCAGCACGAACCAGCGGGCCGGGAGGTCCATCCGGCTGCCGTCGGGCATGAGTTCGGTCTGGGCCAGTGCGGTGTCGCCGGTGGCGAGGACCGTCAGGCCCGCGGCGCGCAGCAGCTCCTGGACCTCCTCGTCGGCGGCACTCGCCGGCTTGAGCCCGTGGTCGAAGACCCGCCGCAGCTTCTCGGGCGGCCCGCCGGGGGTCTCCGACGCCTGCTGGAGCACGGTTCTGGACCCAGAGGTCAGTTCGACGACGAAGGCCCGCCCCTTCTCCCCCGCCAGGGTCGCGACGGCCGCCGCGACGGCGGACCTGACCGCGGGCTCGCTCTGGTGGATCACCGCCCGCATATAGACGTTGGTGTCACCGATGCGCTCGTGCAGGCCGCGCACCTCGTCCCCGTCGGCCATGTTGAGCTGGA
>DATCWZ010000340.1:0-2352 GCA_036566065.1 Streptomyces sp.
CGCCCACGCCTCGGTGCGCGCGGCGGCGCGCGCCGTCACGACCGCCCCCGGCGGCTTCGGCGCCGTCCGCGAGATCGCGGCCTGGCTCCTCGGCCCCGCCCTCACCCTCCCCACCACGTAAGGACCCACACCATGATCAACAGTGCTTCCCGTCTGCGTACCCTCGGCACCCGTATCGCGGGCCCGGGCCACCCCGTCTACATCACGGGCGAGATCGGCATCAACCACAACGGCGACCTCGACAAGGCCATCGCGCTGATCGACGTGGCCGCCGAAGCCGGCTGCGACGCCGTCAAGTTCCAGAAACGCACCCCGGAGATCTGCACCCCGCGCGACCAGTGGGACATCGAGCGCGACACCCCGTGGGGCCGCATGAAATACATCGACTACCGCAACCGCGTCGAGTTCGGCGAGGCCGAGTACCGGGCCGTCGCCGAACACTGCGCCCTGCGCGGCATCGACTGGTTCGCCTCCCCGTGGGACACCGAGGCCGTCGCCTTCCTGGAGAAGTTCGACGTCCCCGCCCACAAGGTGGCCTCCGCCTCGCTCACCGACGACGAACTCCTGCGCACCCTGCGCGCTACTGGCCGTACGGTCATCCTCTCGACCGGCATGTCGACTCCGCGTCAGATCCGCCACGCCGTCGAGGTCCTCGGCAGCGACACCATCCTGCTCTGCCACGCCACGTCGACGTACCCGGCGAAGTCCGAGGAGCTCAACCTCCGGGTCATCAACAGCCTCCAGCGCCAGTACCCGAACGTCCCGATCGGCTACAGCGGTCACGAGACCGGCCTCCAGACGACACTGGCCGCCGTCGCGCTCGGCGCCGCGTTCGTCGAGCGCCACATCACCCTGGACCGCGCGATGTGGGGCTCCGACCAGGCCGCGTCCGTCGAGCCGCAGGGCCTGGCCCGCCTGGTCCGCGACATCCGCACGATCGAGGCGTCCCTGGGGGACGGCATCAAGCGGGTGTACGAGTCGGAGCTCGGCCCGATGAGGAAGCTGCGCCGGGTCCCGGGCGTCGTCGCCGAGGCCGAGGCCCGGGCCGCGAGCGCACCGGCCGCCGAGCCGGTCGCGGTGTGACGGGCAGACCGGTGAACCTCGCCTTCGTCGAGAGCCCGGTCCAGCTCCTGAACGTCCTGGAGTGGACCCATACCGGGGAAGGACCCGACGTGTCCGGCACCACGGTCGTCATCCTCCCCCCGGTCGACCCGATGTCGCGCGGCCAGTTGCGCAGGATGGCCGAGCTGGCCCGCGACGAGGGCATCGCGGTGCGCTGGCAGGAGGCGCGCGGCGAGACCGGCGCGCCCCTGAGGGCCCTGCGCGCACTGGCGGGACTGGTCCGGCGGGCGGATCGCATCGTCATCGGGGACCCGTTCTCCCGTTACGTACAACTCCTCCTCACCCTGGTCCGCGCCCGCCGGATCACGGTGGTGGACGACGGCACGGCCACCATGGAGTTCGTCGCCCAACTGGCCTGCGGCGAACGCCTGGTGCGCTGGCACCGCCGGAACCGCGGCGGCCCGCGCGAACTGCTGCTGGCCCCGGTCACCTCGCTGGCCCGCCGCCGCTTCACCCCGACGGCGGCCCGTACGGTCGAGGTGTTCACCGCGATGCCGGTGGACCCGCCACCCGGCATCACCGTCACCCCCAACACCTTCGCCTGGACCCGGCAGCGCTTCGGCCCGCCCCTGATCAAACGCGGTGCCGACCTGGTCGGCACCTCCCTGGTGGAGACGGGCGTCCTGGACCCCGTCCCGTACCAGGAAGCGGTCACCGCACTGGCCCGTGCCCACGGCGCCACCCGCTACTTCGCGCACCGCCGCGAATCGGCGGAGAAGCTCCACGCCCTGGAAGCCGCCACCCACCTGGAAATTGTCCGCCCGGACCTCCCCCTGGAACTCATAGCCCGCCGGGGCCCCATCGGCCACACAATCCTGAGCTTCCCCTCCACGGTGATCCACACCCTCCCCCTGGCCCTGACCGGCACGGGAGTCACGGTCGCGGTCTGCGACATCGCCCCGGAGTGGCTCCGCACCACGGCATCCCCCCGCGCCGAGAACTTCCTGACCGCCGTAACGACCACAGCCCGCAACGCCCACCACCTACCGCCCTGGCGGGCTCCAGCGGCAACGGAGACCTGACGGCCCAACCCCACCGCTGCGACCTGCACCTGAGGCGTACTGGAACCCCGGGGGGCCGCCAAGGCCGAGCGCACGCGTCACAATGTGAGCCTTGGCGGCCCCGGAGAACCCTGGCACGGCGAAGCTGCCGGACCGACGGACCCCCTCCCGCTCAGGCCCGGGCGCTGCCAGGGCCCGGCTTCGGGCAGCCCGCCCGCGCGGGCTGCGG
>DATCWZ010000464.1:0-5223 GCA_036566065.1 Streptomyces sp.
CCGCTGCTCGCCCCCGGCATCGGGGCCCAGGGCGCGACACCGGCGGATCTGCCGCGCGTCTTCGGCGCATCGGCCGCCAATGTGGTGCCCAGCGTCAGCCGGGGCGTGCTGCGCCACGGGCCGGACGTATCAGGGCTGCGCGAAGCCGCCGGACGGTTCGCGGACGAGGTCCGTGCGGCCGTCCCGGACTGCTGACCATGCCATGTTCACAGCGGGTTGACGGAATCCTGGCCAAAAACCTGGTGGTTATGCCGGAAATATCCGAGTCGGCAGAGGCTGACCAGGACTTTTCGTCTGTTCTCGCTGACTCCGGCGGCCGGGGCCGCTAGTCTCCGTCGGGAGTCAACGCGCACAGGCTGTGTGTTGCTCACCAGGTGGGGGCCGCCAGGCGCCCCGCCGGTCCGTATCCAACAGATCGACATCCGAGGTGACGTAGGCGTGGCTCTTCCGCCCCTTACCCCTGAACAGCGCCAAGCCGCGCTCGAAAAGGCCGCCGCGGCTCGCCGGGAGCGGGCCGAGGTCAAGAATCGACTCAAGCACTCCGGCGCTTCCCTCCACGAGGTCATCAAGCAGGGCCGGGAGAACGACGTCATCGGCAAGATGAAGGTCTCCGCTCTTCTCGAGTCCCTGCCGGGCGTGGGCAAGGTCCGCGCCAAGCAGATCATGGAGCGGCTCGGCATCTCCGAGAGCCGCCGGGTCCGGGGTCTCGGCTCCAACCAGATCGCATCCCTGGAGCGTGAGTTCGGCGGTACCGCCGCCTGAGGTACTCAGGACCCCCTGAGAACCTGGATAATCGCTCCATGGCTGCAACATCCCGGGGGAATTCCCCGGTACCCCCGGACGTACGTCCGCGGCTGACGGTGCTCTCCGGCCCTTCCGGGGTCGGCAAGAGCACGGTCGTCGCTCATATGCGCAAGGTTCACCCCGAGGTGTGGCTCTCGGTGTCGGCGACGACCCGTAAGCCGCGCCCGGGCGAACGCGACGGTGTCCACTACTTCTTCGTGGACACCGAGGAGTTCGACAAGCTGGTCGCCAACGGCGAGCTGCTGGAGTGGGCCGAGTTCGCGGGCAACCGCTACGGCACTCCGCGCCGGGCGGTGCTCGAACGGCTGGAGGCGGGCGAGCCGGTGCTCCTGGAGATCGATCTCCAGGGTGCCCGGCTGGTCCGCCAGTCCATGCCCGAGGCGCGGCTGGTCTTCCTGGCCCCGCCGAGCTGGGACGAGCTGGTGCGCCGGCTCACCGGGCGCGGCACCGAGGCGCCCGATGTGATCGAGCGCAGGCTCACGGCCGCCAAGGTCGAACTGGCCGCCGAGGCCGAGTTCGATACGACACTGGTCAACACCTCGGTCGAGGACGTCGCGCGTGAGCTGCTAACGTTGATGCTGCAGGATTCCGGCTCCCGTGGCAGCGACGACTGACAGGCGCCCCGCACGTGACGGGCGCACAGGCTACACCGCCGGCCCGCGGAACCAGCGTGATCAAAGATCTCTTTGATCTCCATCCACTTCGGAAGGCAGAGAGTGTCCTCTTCCATCACGACGCCCGAGGGCATCATCAACCCGCCGATTGATGAGCTCCTTGAGGCCACCGACTCGAAGTACAGCCTCGTGATCTACGCCGCCAAGCGCGCGCGCCAGATCAACGCGTACTACTCGCAGCTCGGCGAGGGTCTCCTCGAGTACGTCGGCCCGCTCGTCGACACCCATGTGCACGAGAAGCCCCTCTCGATCGCGCTCCGCGAGATCAACGCGGGCCTGCTGACCTCCGAGGCCGTCGAGGGCCCCGCGCAGTAGCGGCATCGCACGTTCACCACAGGCCCGGCGGGCATCACCGCCGGGCCTGTGGTGTGTCCGGGCCGGGGCAGCGGGAAGATGCCGGGCGGGGTGAGGCAGCATGGAGCCGTACGCGGGCCGGGTGACGGCACGGACACGAGTGCGGGGAGACGCAGTGGACAAGCCGAAGGTCGTGCTGGGGGTCAGCGGCGGGATCGCCGCCTACAAGGCGTGCGAACTGCTGCGCCGGCTGACCGAGTCCGGTCATGACGTACGGGTCGTGCCGACCGAGGCCGCGCTGAACTTCGTCGGCGCGGCGACCTGGTCGGCGCTCTCCGGCCACCCCGTGGCCACCGCGGTCTGGCACGACGTCCACGAGGTGCCGCACGTACGCATCGGCCAGGAGGCCGACCTCGTCGTCGTCGCCCCCGCCACCGCCGACACCCTCGCCAGGGCCGCGCACGGCCTGGCCGACGACCTGCTGACCAATACGCTGCTCACCGCCCGCTGTCCCGTCGTCTTCGCGCCCGCCATGCACACCGAGATGTGGGAGCACCCCGCCACCCGGGCGAACGTCGCCACCCTGCGCGAGCGCGGCGCCGTCGTCATCGAGCCCGCCGTCGGCCGGCTCACCGGCGCCGACACCGGCAAGGGCCGGCTGCCCGACCCGGGAGAGATCTTCGAGGTGTGCCGCCGGGTCCTGACCCGCGGGCCCGCCGCGCCCGACCTGGCGGGCCGTCATGTGGTGATCAGCGCGGGCGGCACCCGCGAACCCCTCGACCCGGTCCGCTATCTGGGCAACCGTTCCTCGGGCAAGCAGGGGTACGCCCTGGCGCGTACCGCCGTCGCCCGGGGCGCCAGGGTCACCCTGATCGAGGCGAACACCGGCCTGCCCGCCCCGGCGGGCGCCGATGTCGTCCACGCCGGGACCGCCGTGCAGTTGCGCGAGGCGGTGCTGAAGGCCGCCACCGATGCCGACGTCGTGGTCATGGCCGCCGCCGTCGCCGATTTCCGGCCCGCGACCTACGCCCCGGGCAAGATCAAGAAGAAGGACGGCCTGGAGCCCGCGCCCCTCGCCCTCGTCCGCAATCCCGACATCCTGGCCGAGGTCGCCGCCGACCGGGACCGGCCCGGCAGGATCGTCGTCGGTTTCGCGGCCGAGACCGACGACGTCCTGGCCAACGGCCGGGACAAGCTCCGCCGCAAGGGCTGCGACCTGCTCGTCGTCAACGAGGTGGGCGAACGCAAGACCTTCGGGTCCGAGGAGAACGAGGCCGTGGTGCTCGGTGCCGACGGCAGCGAGACCCCGGTGCCGTACGGACCGAAGGAGGCGCTCGCCGACACGGTCTGGGACCTGGTCGCGGCCAGGTTCCGGTAGATTTCCCATTCACCGCTTCGGCCGGACCTGGATTCGGAACGAGCGGAATGGGGGACGTAATCGTCATCCGGACGGAGGGATTGTCGTACTGACGCCATCAGTGCCGCAGGTCACAGACCACCCAAGTGGCGAGACGTGTGGCCCATCCGCCGGAAGCGACCGATAAACTGCATCACGGACGTGCCGGGCGCAGCTCCCGGAGTCCACCCATGAACAGCCAGCAGCCGCTGCAACCCCAGGGAGCGATGTGTCCCGCCGTCTCTTCACCTCGGAGTCCGTAACCGAGGGTCACCCCGACAAGATCGCTGACCAGATCAGCGACACGATTCTCGACGCGCTCCTGCGCGCGGACCCTACCTCGCGCGTCGCCGTCGAGACCCTGATCACAACCGGGCTGGTGCACGTCGCGGGTGAGGTCACGACCCAGGCGTACGTCGACATTCCCCACCTCGTGCGCAGCAAGGTGCTGGAGATCGGCTACGACTCGTCCAAGAAGGGCTTCGACGGGGCCTCCTGTGGCGTCTCGGTGTCCATCGGCGCGCAGTCCCCCGACATCGCGCAGGGTGTCGACACCGCGTACGAGACGCGCGTCGAGGGTTCCGCCGCAGGTGAGGACGGTGACGAGCTCGACAAGCAGGGCGCCGGTGACCAGGGCCTGATGTTCGGCTACGCCTGCGACGAGACGCCCGCGCTGATGCCGCTCCCCATCCACCTCGCGCACCGGCTCTCGCGCCGCCTGTCCGACGTTCGCAAGAACGGGACCATCCCGTATCTGCGCCCCGACGGCAAGACACAGGTCACCATCGAGTACGACGGCGACAAGGCGGTCCGGCTCGACACCGTCGTCGTCTCATCGCAGCACGCGTCGGACATCGACCTGGACTCGCTCCTGGCGCCCGACATCCGCGAGTTCGTCGTCGAGCACGTCCTGGGACAGCTCATCGAGGACGGCATCAAGCTCGACACCGAGGGCTACCGCCTCCTGGTGAACCCGACGGGCCGCTTCGAGATCGGCGGCCCCATGGGCGACGCCGGCCTCACCGGCCGCAAGATCATCATCGACACCTATGGCGGCATGGCCCGCCACGGCGGTGGCGCGTTCTCCGGCAAGGACCCCTCCAAGGTCGACCGCTCGGCGGCGTACGCCATGCGCTGGGTCGCGAAGAACGTGGTCGCGGCGGGTCTCGCCGCCCGCTGCGAGGTCCAGGTCGCGTACGCGATCGGCAAGGCCGAGCCGGTGGGCCTGTTCGTCGAGACGTTCGGCACGGCCGTGGTCGACACGGAGAAGATCGAGCAGGCCATCGGGCAGGTGTTCGACCTGCGTCCGGCGGCGATCATCCGCGACCTCGATCTGCTGCGCCCTATCTACGCCGAGACCGCGGCCTACGGCCACTTCGGCCGCGAGCTTCCCGACTTCACCTGGGAGCGCACCGACCGCGTGGACGCGCTGCGCAAGGCCGCGGGCCTGTAGTCCCGCCGCGTACCGCTCGTACGCGGGAGCCCGGATACCGTGGAAGGTGTCCGGGCTCCCGCGCGTGTGCCCGTCGGTGTCCGCCGGGTCCCGGCGCCACTGGCCGTGTCAGTGGTGACTGGTAGGAAGGTGGCTGTGAGCAGCGACGACGAGCGGTCCGCCGGGCCCGGAGACGGGGCCCCGGAGCAGCTTGCGCTCATCCGGGAGGCGGTGCGCAGGGCCGAGGTGCCCCGGGCGAAGCCCCGGACCTGGCGCGGCGCCGCGCTGGCCGAGGAGCTGCCTGTCGCCCGGGTGCTGGTGAACAAGGGCGCGCTCCACCTCGACCAGTACTTCGACTACGCGGTCCCGAAGGAGCTCGACGCCGACGCACAGCCCGGAGTGCGGGTGCGGGTGCGGTTCGGCGCCGGGGGCCGCCGTGTCCGGGGCGGGCGCCGGGAGGGCGGCGGGCTGATCGACGGCTTCCTCATCGAGCGGCTCGCCGCATCGGACTACCCGGGCGCCCTGGCGGCCCTCGCCTATGTCGTCTCGCCCGAACCGGTGCTCGGGCCGGAGCTGCTCGCACTCTCGCGGGCCGTCGCCGACCGGTACGCGGGCAGCCTCGC
>DATCWZ010000422.1:0-3493 GCA_036566065.1 Streptomyces sp.
TGCTCGACAGCACCGGCGCCGCGGCCGCCACTCTCGCCGAGGGCATCGCCATCCCCCGCCCGCCGCGTGCCCGCCAGATCCTGGCGGCGGTCCGGGAGTCGGGCGGCAAATTCCTCACGGTGTCCGAGGAGCAGATCCGCACCGCCCAACTCGACCTCGCCGCCCGCGGCTTCTACGTCGAGACGACCGGGGTCGCCTGCTGGGCGGCCGTCGGCGGCTGGACGGACCGCAGCGTCGTCGTACCCCTGTGCGGGGCGGGCCTCAAGACGGGCCTGGCGTCCGCGCATTGACCGGGTGTACATCGGGAAGACCGGGTCAGCCCGACACCGCGGCCTGCTGATCGAAGTAGCGGTGGCCCTTCTCGATGAGGTGGGAGGCGTACCCGCGGCCCAGGACGGGCTTCCCGCGGTAGTACCCGACGTACTGCTGGGTGGCGTCCACGACCACCGGCCGGGCCATGCACGCGAACTCGTTGCGCTGCCTCTCCTCCGCCCACGCCATCGCCGCCGGGTCGACCCGGTCGCTCACCAGCACCGGGAAGGCGGCAATCCCGGTCTGCAGACCGACGGGCAGGCCGCCCTTGTTGTTCCTGGCGTACATCAGCACATTGGTGGTGTGCGTGGCGATGAGGGCAGGAGTGATCTGCGGGACGGCCGCGACCACGGTGAACAGATGCAGTTTGGTCGCCATCCACCGGAGCCTGAAGTCGGCCCGCCGGCCGATGAGCACGGGCGTTCCCGCCCAGTACTCCCAGCGTGGAGCGCAGCCGTCATCGGCCAGTTGACGCTCGACGGAACTCACGAACGCACGTATCGACTCTTCACTCATGCCCGGGATTGTGCACGACGGCCGCCCCCCGCTGTGACAAGGGGGGACGGCGTTTTGGAGCGGATCAGACCTTGATCGCGCCGAGTTGCTTCAGCAGGCCGAGGTCGTCGAAATTCCACCAGCTCTCGGCCAGCTTGCCGCCCTCGCAACGGAAGGTCGCGTGAGCGGTTACGGACAGCTCGCGGCCGGTGGGCTCCATGCCCCGGAACATGCCCGCGTGGCGTCCCTTGAACGACACCCGTGCGCACACCATGTCGCCCTCGGCGATCATGCTCTCGATGGTGGCCGTCGGCTGGAGCGCCTCGATGGTCTCCTTGTTCTCGGCCTTGGCCTCGGCCAGCCCCACGTCGTACGAGGACAGGGACGGGTCGTGCTCCCGGTAGTCGGCGGTGCACATCGCGTCCGCCGCGTCGACGTTCCTGGCGTCGACCACGTCCTCGAAGAAGCTGCGGACCACCATCTTGTTGAGCTGCTCGTCCCGCAGGACGTCGAGGTCCGTGAAGGACGGCTCGCCGTCGCACAGGGCCACCATCTCCCGGAAGATCCGGTCGGTCTCGGGCAGCCGCGAGTTCTTCGCCGCAGCCTCGTACGAGGGGAACTCCACGATCTCCACCACGTGGGTGGAGTCGGCGCGGTCCCGCCCCACGACCGAGTGGGTGGCTGTCCGCTTGCCCTCGGTCGCTTCGACCCAGGCGTCCATCAGCCGGTCCAACTCGTCTGCTCTGGTTGTCTTGCAGTCAATGACCTGCATGAATGTCATGATGTCTCCTCTGCGATCGCGGAGCTCGTGACACCTCCAAGGATAGGCCGGTTCCGTGCGTATGCCCTGCTTCCGGAGCGGCCAGGGCCTTTGATTCCGGCGGTGAATTCCGCGGACCGATCGCACAGCGATATGTGCCCGGGGAATACCCCGTTTGGCCAGCGCTCATGCCCAGTTGACATGTACGATCACGGCTCACGGAAACGTTTCCGACCCAGGAGATAACGTGTTCATCGCCTTCGTCACGGTCACCATCCTCGGCGTGCTCTTCAACGGTGCCGCCGCCGTCACGTATCTGATCGGGCACGAATATCCGAAAACCCAGCTCGACATGAAGGGCATACCGCGGAAGTACGCTCCCGTCCTCGGCTCGTTACTGGCCGCGGGCGCCCTTGGACTGCTGGCCGGGTTCGTCGTACCGATCCTGGGCACCCTCGCGGCCGCCGGGCTGGTTCTGTACTTCATCGGCGCGATCATCGCCCATCTGCGGGTGGGCTCCCACGACATCGTGGGCGGGATCTCGTTCCTGATCACCGCGGCGGCCGCCCTGGTCCTGGGTGTGCTCTACCACGGCGTCTGGTAGGGCGCGCCCTACAGGCCGGACTTCAGGCGGCGGGAGAGTTCGGCCCGGCGGGTCTTCAGCGTGGCGGTGCGCGGCAGTTCGGCCTGCGGGATCCGTACGGGATCGGCCAGATGCGGGTACGCGGCCGCGGCGGCGCGCCAGCGCTCCGGGTCCAGCGGCTCGTCGCGGTGGGTGCAGACGACCGGCACCGCGTCTGACTTGGGACCCGGCACCACGATGACCTCGGCCAGCTCCGCCAGCCTGTCCAGGAGGATGTCCTCGATCTCCAGGTTGCTGCCCGCGCCGGGGATCTCGTCGCGCTCGCGGTCGAGCATATGCAGGCAGCCGAGCGGGGTGCGGTAGCCGACATCTCCCGTACGCCACCAGCCGTCGTGCAGATGGGCGTCGTAGCGCTCCTGTTCGCCGTGGTACGTCTTCGCGATCCCGTCCCAGCGGACCTCGATGAAGCCCGGGTTGCGCCGCGAGGGCCGCCTGCCGCCGCGTCCCACCAGCCGGACCCTGGCGCTGCCCGGCAGGGCGTAGCCCACGCAGCGGCCGTCCATCCGGTTGGCGAACCGGCGGTAGTACGGCCGTCCGGTGGCGGGGCCGACCTCGCTCTGTCCGTATATCTGGAAGAACTGCGCCCGCTGGTCGGAGGCGTGCAGCAGCCGGCGCACGGTCCTCGGGCGGATCGCGTCGAAGGTGCTGCTGAAGTACTTCACCGAGGCGAACGGGCGGCGCGCGTCGTCAGCCAGTTTCTCCCAGGTCAGGAAGGAGTTGGGCAGCGCCTCGATGAGCCAGGGGCGGTGCTCGGCGAAGAATTCGGCAGCGGCCCGCGCGGTGCCGTCGTTGACGAGCAGCGCGGGCATCCCCTTCAGGAGGCAGAGCGACATAGCCGCGAACGTACGGGAGTGGCCGAAGGGCAGATGAATCGCCACGGTCCCGCGCTTCCTCATCAGCCCCAGCAGGAACAGTTGCGGCCGCAGCCGGGACCGCATGGTCCGCGGGGTGTGCACCACCAGTTTGGGCAGGCCTGTGGTGCCGGAGGTGTGCGTGATCATGGCCGGTTCGTCCAGGCCGCGCAGGACCGGCCGGACCGGCACCGTGCCGTCCAGTCCGGCGAGCGGGACGGCGCCCGCGTCCGTACCGGCGTCACCCACACCGATCACGCCCCGGGTCAGCCCGGCCAGGTCCACACCGCCCTCGGTCAGGGAGTGGAGCCCGGGCCCGTCGGTGACCAGGTGCGGCCGGTCCAGCCGGGCCAGCAGAGCGGCGATGGCCTTGGCGTCCAGGTGGTGCGAGAGCATGACCGGCACGGCGCCGATGCGTTCCACGGCCGTCGC
>DATCWZ010000392.1:0-6920 GCA_036566065.1 Streptomyces sp.
CGGGCGACGCCCGGAACAGCCGTCGCGACGTCCGCCAGCTCACCGACGGGCGGCCACATGGATCCTGTTCCGGACACCGGGGGCAAGCTTTGCGCGGCTGCGGGTTCCGGCGCGGGCTTCACGGCCCTCTTCGAGGTTTGAGACCTGACCACTGTCTCCGGGCTCTCATGGAGATCCGTGACGCGCAGGTCAGCTGTCACGGTGGCCAGGCTGAGCCGTTCAGCGGCCGCTTTAAGCAGTACACTCCTCAACAGCTCGGCGGAGTGAGGCAGTGGCTGCCCGGGGGATGCTGTGAAGGCGGCTTCGATCCTGAGCGGGCCAGGCGGTAGAGCGCTGGCCGGCGGACGGACAGCCGGCTCGGACACGGGCTCGAGCGGTGCCGACCCGATGCGCAGGGTCTCCAGCCGGATACCAGGAATCTCAGCGGCCGCGCGCCCGAGGGCCCGGACGGCCGCTTGCTCGGTGATCCATGTCCCGTCGTCGGGCCCGCCGAGCGGAAGCAGCCGACCCAGGTCGAACTGGTGCCGTACTGCCTGCTTCCACGTCTCGGTTTTCACCGGCCTCTCACCCTCTTTCTTCCATGGTTCTCTTCCTGTCGTACTGCGCCCGGAGCGTCCGCGAGGGATGCGGGCAGGGGGCTCAGGCCACTCGGCCGACTACCCTGCCCCACGATCCGCAGCTCGGGCAAAACGTGCTAAAACGACTATAGTCGTAATCATGAGTGACAGGTGGGCCTCTTGAGAGGAATATCCCGATGACTGAGAACACCGGCGTAGGGCACGGCGTTGCGCCCGGTTCTCGCGGCCGGACGACCATTGCCGATGTGGTGGTGGAGAAGATCGCCGGAATGGCGGCACGGGACGTGCTCGGCGACTATGCCCTGGGTAGCGGATTCGCCCGCTCAATGGGATCCATGCGGGAGCGGATGCCCGGCGCCGATAGCGGTAAATCCGCCACGCGCGGGGTCAGTGTCGAGGTCGGAGAGCTGCAGGCGGCCATCGATCTGGAGATCGTCGTCGACTACGGCGTCTCGATCAAGGACGTGGCCGGTGCGGTGCGGGAGAACGTGATCTCCGCGGTGGAGCGGATGGCGGGCCGGGAAGTCGTGGAAGTCAACATCATGGTCAGCGATGTGAAGTTGCCCGACGAGGAGGACGAAGGAGAAGAGCGGCAGCGGATTCAGTAGCCGGGGCGGAGCCCCGCTTGAGTGAAGGAGCGCGTGATGAGCAGGGCTGTGGTGGGCTTGATTGCCGGAATGGCGCTGGGTTTCGCTGCGTATTTCGGTGACTTCTGGGCTTTCCTGCTGGTGCTGGGGCTGGGCGTGGTCGGTCTCGTGGTCGGGCGGTTTATGGAAGGTGATCTCGAGCCGGGCGACTTCGTCCGCCGCCGAGACCGGCAGGAGCGGATCCGCGATGACCGGCGACGGACTCGGGGAGACTGGCGGCAGTGACCGGTGAAGCCAATCAGCGGCCGGGCATGCCCCGCGGGGAGCGCGGTGCGACCATCGTCGCCGACCGGGTCGTTGCGAAGATCGCGTCCCACGTGGCGCGCGGGGCGCTGAGCCGGTTCACCGAGTCGGCCAGCCACGTGCCGCCGGGCCGTCGAACGCCGGGCGTGACCACATCCGTGCGGCGGGCATCGGAGCGGAGTACCGCAGGGCGAGACGGCGAGTCTGCCGAGAGACGGCAGACGGTGCTCGGCGAGGCACGGCTGCGCATCACCGTCGAGCTCGGCTATCCGTCCGACATCGGGGCGCAGTGCGCGGCAGTGCGCCGGGAGGTTACCGAACGGCTCAGGACATGGGCCGGCATGGAGGTGTCCGGCCTCGCGGTGTCGGTCGAGAGGCTCCACTCGGTGCCTACGCGCCACACGGACCAGGAGAGGGTGAGATGAGCGCGAGCACTTGGCGGCAGTCGACCGGTGACAGCGACCTTCCCTCCGGTTCGAGACAGGCAACTCCGTCCTCCGATGGCCCGCCGGGATCGACGGCAGTGGTCGATGAACCGAGCCGGTCGGCGCGCCGTTTCTGGTCGGCGCGGCGGATTCCTGCGGCCTTGGTGGCGCTGCTGTCCGCCGCAGCCATTGGACTGCTCCTGTACGACGTGGTCTCGGTGCGGGCAGACCGGACTGCGATGCTCTGGCGGCGGCGGCTCGCCGAGGAACTGGCCATACGGCCGCTGGATGACACCTGGATGATCGTCGGGGCCGCAGTGGCGATGGTCCTCGGCCTGTGGCTTTTCCTGCTGGCGGTGGCGCCGGGTCTGCGCAGGCTGCTGCCCATGCGACAGCCCACCGGTATCCCCGGGACAGAGGAGGTCCGCGCCGGGCTCGACCGCCGCGCGGCCGCCCTGGTTCTGCGCGACCGGGCCATGCAGGTGTCCGGTGTTCAGTCGGCACGGGTCGCTGTCGGCCGCCGGAAGATCAAAGCCCGTGCACGGGCCCATTTCCGCGATCTCGAGGAGGTCCGCGCGGACCTGGACGCCACGCTGCGCGAAGTCGTGACGGCCTTGGGACTCGCCCGGCAACCCGCGCTGACCGTGCACGTCCGGCGCCCGAAGAAGGACTGAGGCGGTCCTCATGCTCAAGACAGTGAACCGGGTGCTGTTGGGGCTTCTCGGACTTGGACTGTTCGCCCTGGGCGGCGGCGTACTGCTGGGCGGGCTGGATCTGCAGCGCCGCTGGGATTTCGGCATGCCGGGCTGGTGGCCCTTCCGTGGGCCGGACGATGTGGTGCTGGGCACCGAGGGACGCACCCGGTGGCGGGAAGAGGGCTGGTGGTGGCCGACCGTCATCGCGGTGCTCGCCGTGCTGCTGGCCCTGCTGCTGTGGTGGCTCCTCGCACAACGCAGACACCGCCTGGGCCAGGTCCTCGTCGACAGCGAAGACGGCGCGGCGGCACGACTCAACGGCCGCACGCTGGAGGACGTCATCGAGGAAGAGGCACAGGCCCTGAAGGGGGTCTCGCGGGCACATGTACGGCTGACGGGCCGACCTACTGCTCCCACCGCACACGTGCAGCTGTTGCTGAAGCCTCACGCGGATCCAGCGCAGACTGTGGAGCAACTGAGCCGGGAGACACTCGCGCACGCACGAGACTCGGCCGGCCTGGACCGCCTCCCGTCGAAGGTCCGACTCCGGGAAGTCCGCCACCGCGCCCAACGCGCCGCCTAGGATTCCCTGAGCCGAGGCCCCAGGGGATTCCGGCTGCGAGGCACCCGGGGTCCTGGAACCCGGGTGCCTTGGCATGCAGAGGATCGGACGAGCCGCACGTTGCCTACGCGCACTCGCTTCGCTGTCGGCGAGCTCGAAGACGCCGACCAAGCCGATGACGAGTGCGGCGGGCAGCGCCGATCAAGACCCCGCGTCCGAGGGGGCGAGGCTGCTCATGAGCCCGAGGACGACGATATGGCGCATTCCACGAACCTGATGAACCATCGGGATCTTCCTAGCTGTCGCGGCAGCCGCAGCACACTCGGGACAGAGAAGCATAGAAGCGGTCCGGGAGGAATGCCGAGTCCGCGACGATCATCGCACCGAAGCGCACTGCGATACCGATGTGTATGCCCAGCGACAGAACCAGCACGGGGTACTTGAGCCTGCCACCGGCTGCATGACGCACGGCATCAGGCGTACTGACTGGTATGGCCCTGAGTTGGGCGTTTCGGGGTTCCTCACGCGTGAGGGCCGCGGTCCCGGCGCTCTCGGCGGTTCCAACGGCCCCGGCGGGACCGGCTGTAGCGGCGGTCCCATCGGTCTTGTTGATCACGGTAGTCCCGGTACTCGCGATACTCGGAAGCGTTGCCGTTCCCTCGACCCCACCGTGCCGCCTCGGTCGTGGCGCAGGAGGACGAAGACGAGGACGGTCGCAGCCACCTTCGCATCTCAAAGCCGGCCAGCTCGATGTGGAAGAGCGTCGCTGGCATCGCAGCCGTCGCAGCTGCCCGCCCCGATGGCTATGTGGCCACCGGCCACGTTCCCTGGCAGGAGAAGGAACCCCACTGGCCCGACAGATCCTCTCGGCCGCCAATGAGATGTCCCCGTCCCAGCGCATCGCGGCCGAGGAGGTGATCGGTCACGCCCTCGCCGAGTCCGACCATTTTCCGCCACAGGTCATCGGAGTACTGTGGCTCCAAGATCTCGAGCTCACCGCCTGGCGCGTCCTGCACGCAGACCACAGGCCGGACGATCCAGCCGGACAGAAAGCCTTTTTCGACGCCTGGGCCAGCGCCTGAACGTCTGCTCCTGCAAGCTGCGCTTTGCGTCCCGGGTAGCCTGCGTGAGCGGAAGCGACGATGCCGCCGTGAAAGCCGCAGGTCCCAGCCGTCTCAGGACGCGGCTGTTGGGTTCGCTGATCCGGCGGTGCGTCGGTATTCGGCATTGATGCGCTGGGCCTCTTCGAGCTGGTCCTCGAGGATGACAATGCGGCAGGCGGCCTCGATGGGGGTGCCCTGGTCGACGAGTTCCCGGGCACGTGCGGCGATGCGCAGTTGGTAGCGGGAGTAGCGGCGGTGGCCGCCCCGGGAGCGGAGCGGGGTGATCAGGCGGGCCTCGCCGATGGCGCGGAGGAAGCCCTGGGTGGTGCCGAGCATCTCGGCGGCCCGGCCCATGGTGTAGGCGGGGTAGTCGTCGTCATCAAGACGGCCGAACGAGTCATCTGCTGTCACTTGCACCTCTCATGGAACGCGTGGAGGGGTCCTGGTGCCAATGGCACCAGGACCCCGAAGGAACTGCTACACCATCTGCCGGCCCTGATACTGCGCCGGCCCTCTGTGTCCGCAGACCCGACCAAGATGCTGTCGGGGGTGCGGGGATCGCGGTTGCTTGACCGGAGACCACCTCACTATCGATGTCCTGCGGTACCCGGGCTCAAGACGTCCGCCCGGGCGATCCTGATGGCGCCTGGCTCCTCCGTTCTTCCCTCTGGGATCAATCACTTACTAAGCGGGGACTGCGTACTGCTGGTGATGCGAACTGCTCAGTGGCCTGCGACAGCGCCACTCTCCGACAGTCAGCCCCGTTGCCCGTCCTGCGTCTGCTCTGGCTTGGAACCCCACTGCCGAACCTCCCGGTGCGCGCGTCCGCAGCCGACGCCTTCACCGAGGTACTGCTCACTGACTTCACTGCTGGGTACTGCGAACTGCACCTACGGGTACTGCTCACGGCGGCCCCTGATCACTGCGGGCCGCCCGGTCCGGTCGTCAGTCCCGTCGCCTTCCTGCAACAATCCTGGCTTCGGAACTCCACCACCGCACCGTCCTGCGAACTGCAACTGCGTGTACTACTGCCCGGCAGTTCGTGTCTGCCAGGCCCTGCCGTCTCTCTGGGCTACGAGAGAAACCATAACCACACCGCCACCCAATGTCTACTCCGACGGGCATAGATTTCCGTGCGCTTGAAGAGGAGGTAACCCGCCTTGACCGGTCTATGGATGGGCGGAGTAACCCCGAATCCCAGTGTGGCGCTCGGAGTGGCCCGCGGCCGCGCACCCGTCGGGCTTCCCGGGACGCCGCCGACTGCGCTGCGGCACCTACGGCCAGTACCGGCCGCCACTGGGCATCTCATAGTTCCGGCCGTAACACCCCGACAGGTCGGCCGGTGACAGGCGCGGCACGAGCGCCTGCACCGGCCTTGACGATCCTGGCCCGATGACCGAGCGGCTCGTGGGAACGCTGCACGCCGGCGCTGGTGCCGCGATTCCCAGTCTGGCGCTCCTGCTGCCGCGTCAGCGCCTCGACGAGGATCTGACTTCGGCCCGCGGCCACTATTTCGTGCTCGCCCGACTGCTCGTGCTCGCCCGGCCGTAGCGTCGCCCCAGATGGGCTGCCGTCGGCGCGGGCCCCGACTCGAGCAGGCGGTGGGGCGGCATCACGACGGGCGTACGGCAGCGTGCCGCCACGCGCCGACTCTGGCCGTCGGATTCTCCGGCAAGCACCGGCTCTGCGGGTTGGCGGGTGGAGGGGCGGGGCACAGAGATCGGGTAGGCAAGGCCGGCATGGGCGATCCAGCGACCAAAGGTGACCCTGGAACATGATGGCCGTCAACGCCACAACCGTCCGTTCCACAACCGCCGTTGCCGACGCACGCGATACGACACGGGCCTTCCCACGTGCCTGCGACAGCCGGCCGGCCCCTGACGCAGCGGACACCGTGGTCTTGGTCGTGTCCTAGCTCGTCACCAATGCCCTGCGCCACGGCGGGAGCCGCTGCACATGAGAACTGACTGCGCACCCCCGACCTGAACGGCGGGACCGGAGGGTTCGGCCGGCCCGTGGTCAACCACCTCGCCCGCGCCACCGCGGTCACCCGCCGGGCCTCCGGCGGCGAGACCGTGAGCGCCCGTCTTCCCAGTCGCGCCACCGCTCAAGCAGCCGGACGGCCGGTGAATAGAATCTGCCTCATGTCGAAGCCCGACGAACTGCTCGTTGCCATCGCCGCCCTGGTGGAGTCCGGGCAGAGTAACCAGATGTCCCTGACCGTGGTCGCCGGTGGCTCTGTCATAACCGGTCGGCTGGCTCCCGAGGCAGTGTAGAGGGAGAGGGTGTCGGAGGTCCTGACGGAGTCCGCCCGCTTGGGCGACTTCTCCGCCGCCTTCGACACCCCAGCGAAGAAGCACGGGCCGCCCACACATCTGCGACGCGACCTGCCCGGTTTCCCGAAAGTTGGGAAACCAGCAGGTCAAAGGCCCTTCGTCGCAGGCTCGAGGATCGCTACACACTCAACATGCGACGTCATAGGGAACAGGTCGAATGCGCGTAGTGTCCGGACCTTGTAGCCGCCGTCGCGGAAGTACGCCAGGTCGCGGGCCAGGGCTGCCGGGTCGCAGGCTACGTAGGCGATGCGGCGGGCTCCCAGGGTGGTCAGGCGGGTGACCGTGGTTTTGCCCGCGCCTGCGCGGGGCGGGTCCAGGACGATCAGGTCGG
>DATCWZ010000290.1:0-3635 GCA_036566065.1 Streptomyces sp.
TGGGCGACCCCGGCGGGCAGCCCCTGGCCCGCGGCCAGTTCGTCGCGCTTGGCGAGGAAGGCGGCCACCGCGCGCCGGTGCCCTTCGCGTGCTCCGTACGGGCAGTCGCCGCACGTACAGCCACCGCCGTGCGTGCCACCCGCCCTCGCCTCGTCCAACGCCACGACGAACGCCGTCCTTTCCCGCCCGGTCCAGCCCAACTCACCCGTGATGTCTGCGAATTGTGCCGTACGGAACGGCCCCGTACCGCATCGGGGCGAGCCCCCGGCGGGTGTCGCCAGAATGTGCGAGCGACCGCGAGGGAGATAGCGGCGTCAGGGGCGCGGAGGGCCCTGCGGGAGACCTACTCCCACTCGATGGTCCCCGGCGGCTTGCTCGTCACATCGAGCACCACCCGGTTGACCTCGGCGACCTCGTTGGTGATGCGGGTGGAGATCCTCGCCAGCGTCTCGTACGGCAGGCGCGACCAGTCCGCCGTCATCGCGTCCTCGGAGGACACCGGACGCAGCACGATGGGGTGGCCGTAGGTGCGGCCGTCGCCCTGGACGCCGACGCTGCGCACATCCGCGAGCAGGACGACCGGGCACTGCCAGATCTCCCGGTCGAGGCCGGCCGCCGTCAGCTCCTCGCGGGCGATGGCGTCGGCCTCGCGCAGCAGGTCGAGTCGCTCCCTGGTCACCTCGCCGACGATACGGATACCGAGGCCGGGGCCCGGGAACGGCTGGCGCTGGACGATCTCCTCCGGCAGGCCGAGCTCCTGGCCGACCATCCGGACCTCGTCCTTGAACAACTGGCGCAGCGGCTCGACGAGCTGGAACTCGATGTCCTCGGGCAGACCGCCGACGTTGTGGTGGGACTTGATGTTGGCGGTGCCGGTGCCGCCACCGGACTCGACCACGTCCGGGTACAGCGTGCCCTGTACGAGGAACGCCACGTCCTCGCCGTCCGCGGCCTCGGCCACGATCTCGGCCTGGGCCTGCTCGAACACGCGAATGAACTCGCGGCCGATGATCTTCCGCTTCTGCTCGGGGTCGGACACCCCGGCCAGCGCGGTCAGGAAGCGGTCCGAGGCGTCGACGACCTTGAGCTGGACGCCGGTGGCGGCCACGAAGTCCTTCTCGACCTGCTCGGTCTCGCCCTTGCGCATCAGCCCGTGGTCGACGTACACACAGGTGAGCTGGGAGCCGATGGCCTTCTGTACGAGGGCTGCGGCGACCGCCGAGTCCACTCCGCCGGAGAGGCCGCAGATCGCGCGCTTGGTGCCGACCTTCTCGCGGATCAGGGCGATCTGCTCCTCGACGACATTGGTGGTCGTCCAGGTCGGCTCGATGCCCGCACCCCGGTAGAGGAAGTGCTCCAGGACCTGCTGGCCGTGCGTGGTGTGCATGACCTCCGGGTGGTACTGGACGCCGTAGAGCCGCTTCTCGTCGTTCTCGAAGGCGGCGACCGGCACGACGTCCGTGGACGCGGTGACCGTGAAGCCCTGCGGTGCGGCGGAGCAGGCGTCGCCGTGCGACATCCACACCGGCTGCTCGGCGGGCGTGCCCTCGAAGAGGGTGGAGGCGGGCTTGGACACGGTCAGCGGGGTGCGGCCGTACTCGCGTGCCCCGTTGTCGTCGACGGTGCCGCCGAGCGCCGTGGCCATCAACTGGAAGCCGTAGCACATGCCGAGGACCGGCACTCCGGCATCGAACAGCGACCGGTCGAGGCTGGGCGCGCCCTCCGCGTACACCGAGGACGGGCCGCCGGACAGGATGATCGCCCGGGGGTTCTTCGCCAGCATCTCGGCCACCGGCATCGTGGACGGCACGATCTCGCTGTAGACCCGGGCCTCGCGGACGCGGCGGGCGATGAGCTGGGCGTACTGGGCGCCGAAGTCGACGACGAGAACCACGTCGGTGGTGGCGTCGGGGGCGGCGGGGGGTGCTGCTGGCACGGGGCGGCCTTCCGGCGGTGGAGAGGGGGTCGGTCCGGCCAATTCTACCGGCCGCCGAAACCTTCCCTCCCGCCCCGCCGTCTCACCATCCGGGCCGGGTGCGGGGCCGGAAGCCGGACGGGTCCATAATGACTGCCATGCGTCAGCACACGATCTTCGTCTTTATCTATGGCAACCGGTCCGCCGGCTGCCGCGATCGTGCTGCTTGAGCTACTGACAAGCAACGTTCCAGGCGCCCCGGGCCGACAGGCCCGGGGCGTTCTGGCGTTCCGGGCCCGTCGCTCCCGGGGGCCGTACCCACCAGGAGTCGCACCCATGAGCAGCACCGCATCCACCGCCACGACCACCGCCGCCGCCGAGCGGACCGGCGCCCGTACCGATGAGGCCGCCTCGCTGATCGGCGACGCCCGGTCCCGTATCGACGCGCTGGACGACCGGATCATCGGCCTGGTCCAGGAACGGATGGCCGTCTCGGCGGTCATCCAGGAGGCCCGGATCTCCTCCGGGGGCCGCCGGGTGAACCTCTCCCGGGAGATGGACATCCTCAGCCACTACAGCGACACGCTGGGCAAGCCGGGCACCTCGTTGGCGATGACGCTGCTGGAGCTGTGCCGCGGCCGGGTATGACGCACCGCGGGGCTGTACGGCCGTACCCGCGTTCGGGCGACGTCTCACCCGTACGGCGCGTGACCGGGTCCGCGGCGGCTTCGTTGTTCCCGGTGTCCGTACCAGCCAGGGGCGGCATCGGCAGGAAACCACGCGTGGCTCCGCTGGAGCGCGTGACGTGCCTCGGGCACGTCGTGGGACCGCGCACCAGCGCTCGTGACCGGTCGGCAGGGGACAGCGGCCCGGTCACCCCATGTGCGGCCGGCTCCGGGGACGCCCGGGGCCGGCCGCATCCGGCTGCCCTGAGTCGGTGTGTCCTGCACCACATAAAGATTATGTGAAATGGCTACAACCATTACTGCCTTGGGTCGGTCATGGATACGACACCAACGGCTGGTCCCCCCGTGCCCCACCGCGATGCGGACCTGTCCTCCTGCGTCTTCGTCGTACCGCATCAGGTGGTACCCCGGACTTCACTGAGGCATCCATGAAGCTTCGCCGCACTTTGGCAATCGCTGCCGCCACCGCCGTTATCGCGCCGGTCGCCCTGCTCTCCGCGCCGGCCGCCTTCGCTTCCGGCTCGTACCCGTCGGACAGCTCGTCGCAGAGCGCCACCCCCACCGCTCCCGAGTCGGCCGCCACCACGTCCACGGACGACAACAAGTCCGCCGACGACAACAAGTCCACGGACGAAAGCAAGTCCACGGACGACAACAAGACCGCGGACGAGAACAAGTCCACGGACGACAACAAGTCCGCCGACGACTCGAAGTCGAAGACCACCTCCAACTCCTCCGAGTCCGAGTCCGAGTCGGACGACGAGGACGCGGAGGAAGAGCCGACCATGGAGTGCGAGCCGGCTCCGCTCGACCTGTCCATCAAGGGCCTCTCCGGCAAGATCGCCCGGGGCAGCGGCTGGCACAAGTTCAAGTTCAACATCTACAACGACTCCAAGACCGCTGTGAAGAACGTGATGTTCTTCGCGGGCGCCTCCGCCGACAAGGACGGGAACAACCTCTTCTCCACCAAGCAGGTCCGGCTCCAGGCCCTCAATGAGGAGACCGGCGGCTGGGAGGACGTGTCCGAGGAGGAC
>DATCWZ010000563.1:0-5956 GCA_036566065.1 Streptomyces sp.
CTGCTCACCGCAGGACTGTTACAGGCCGCCCGGTATCCCGCGACGGGCCGCCTGATCGTGCCCGCGGCCCGCCGCGCACCCCTGGCCTTCCGGGCGGTGGTGCGCGCTCTGCAGTAGACACCGCGGATTCCGATGGTCCACGCGGGCCCCTCGGTCGGCCGGTGCGGCATGTCGTGAGCCCGCCAGGAACCGGAGCGCTCTACTGTCGCACGAACCATTGGCGACACGGCGGGAGCGGTATGCCGGACGGACAGCGGAGCCGGCGGCGGCCGGTCGCCGAACTGACCTGCGGCCGGCGCACCAAATGGGTCGTGGTCGTGCTGTGGCTGCTCGTGCTCGTCGTCGCCGCCCCGCTCGCCGGGAAACTCACGGACGCCCAGGACAACGACGCCACGTCCTGGCTGCCGAGCAGTGCCGAATCCACCCAGGTCCTCGACAGCTCCAAGGACTTCCGGCCAGAGATCATCACGGCCGTCGTCGTGTACGCACGGGACAGCGGCCTGCGCGAGGCCGACCTGAAACGGATCGCCGCGGACAAACGGCAGCTCCTCACCCTGTCCGCGCACGGCATCAGGGGCACGGAAACCCGCGGCCCCGTCCTCGACAGCACGGACCATCCCCGGGCGGCGCAGATCTTCGTCCCCATCACGGTGGACGCCCAGGGATGGCAGCGCATCAGACCGGCCGTCGACTCCATCCGGGACGTCGTCGGACACGGCGGAGACGGTCTCGCCGTCCACATCACCGGGCCCGCCGGAAACGCCGCCGACTCCGCCGAGGCGTTCTCCGGGATCGACTCGACCCTGCTGTTCGCCGCGCTGGCCGTCGTCGTCGTGATGCTGCTGATCACCTACCGCAGCCCTTCGCTGCTCGTGCTGCCCCTGATCGCGGTCATCGCCGCGCTGTTCACCGCGCAGGCCATCGTCTATCTCCTCGCGGCGCACGCGGGCCTGACCGTCAACGGGCAGAGCGCGGGCATCCTCACCGTGCTGGTCTTCGGCGCGGGAACGGACTACGCCCTGCTGCTGGTGGCCCGCTACCGGGAAGAACTGCGCGGATACCACGACCGGCACGAGGCCATGGCCAGGGCGCTGCACCGCGCCGGGCCCGCCGTGCTGGCCAGCAGCGGCACCGTGGTGCTCAGCATGCTGGTCCTCCTCGTCGCCGAGATGAACTCGACCAGCGGTCTCGGACCGGTCGCCGCGCTCGGCGTCGCCATCGCCCTGCTCGCCATGCTCACGCTGCTTCCGGCCCTGCTGGTGATCTTCGGTCGGTGGGTCTTCTGGCCGGTCATTCCGCACTTCGGCTCGCCCGATCCCACCGAGCACGGCGTCTGGGCGCGGATGGGGCGCCGCCTCGCCCGCCGCCCCCGCATCGTCTGGGCCGCCACCGCTCTCGTACTCGCCGCACTGTCCCTGGGGCTGCTGCAACTGCGCGCGGCGGGACTCAGCAACGCCGACTCCTTCACCGGCACCCCCGACTCGGTCGTCGGCCAGCAGGTACAGGACCGCTACTTCCCCGCCGGGAGCGGCAGCCCGCTCACTGTCATCACCGCGGCGGACCGGCGGGCCGAGGTGGCCCGCGCCGTCGCGGCGACCCCTGGTGTGGCGCCCGGCTCGACCCGCGTACCACCCGGAGCACAGCCCGTGCACGACGGCCGGGCGATCCTTGAGGCCACGCTGACCGATCCCGCCGACAGCGACGCGGCGGAACAGACCGTGAAACGCGTCCGGGACGCGGTGCACCGGGTGCCGGACGCGCACGCGCAGGTCGGCGGCAGCACAGCGGCCCTGATCGATATGGACACCGCCACCCGGCACGACAACCTGCTCATCATGCCGCTCGTGCTGGTGGTGGTGCTGATCATTCTGGCGATGGTGCTGCGCTGCCTGGTGGCGCCGCTGCTGCTCGTCGCGACGGTGGTGCTGTCCTTCGCCGCCGCCCTCGGCATCAGCGCCCTCGCCTTCCGCCATGTGTTCGATTACGCGGGTGAGACCACGGACTTTCCGCTGTTCGTCTTCGTGTTCCTGGTCGCGCTGGGCATCGACTACAACATCTTCCTGTCCACCCGGATCCGCGAGGAAGCGACCCACCAGGGCACCCGGGCCGGTGTGGTGGCGGGACTCGCCGCGACCGGGGCGGTCATCACCTCGGCCGGGCTCGTCCTGGCCGGCACCTTCGCGGCACTCGGCACCCTGCCGATCGTGGCCTTCGCCGAGATCGGCTTCGCGGTGGCCCTGGGCGTCCTGCTGGACACCTTCGTCGTACGGTCCGTACTCGTCACGTCCCTCTTCCTGGACATCGGCCCTGCGGTGTGGTGGCCGCACCGCCTCGCACGAGAGGACGGCGGCGGCGTCGGAGGAGGAGAGAAGACGGCGGTGCCGGAGGCATAGACCCCTTGGCCGTACCGCTCGCCCGCTTTTTGCGGAGGGTGTACAAAGAGGGCATGGCCGCCCGCTACGGCCGCCCGCGCTCGGTTCTGAGAATACGAACCGTCGCAGGTCAGGTCTTTCTCCTGCAAGTGGCGATCGTGGTGCTGCTGGTCGCTGCCGCCGTGGTGGCGCTCGTGCTGCAGTCGCGCGCCGGCAGTGAGCGCGAGGCACGCAACCGCTCGGTCGCCGTGGCCGAGACCTTCGCCAACTCGCCGGGCATGGAAGCCGCCCTGAACAGCCGTGACCCGACAGCGGTGCTCCAGCCGAAGGCCGAGGCAGCCCGCAAGACATCCGGCGTCGACTTCATCGTCGTACTGAACACGAAGTCGATCCGCTACACGCACCCTCTGACCGACCGGATCGGCAAGAAGTTCGTCGGCGAGGTGAAACCCGCACTGGCCGGCCATGTCATCACGGAGAAACTGACCGGGACCATCGGGCCCCTCGTACAGGCCGTCGTCCCCGTCTTCGGCCGCGACCACAAGGTCATCGGTATGGTGTCCGCCGGAATCACCATCGAGCACGTGAGCGGTGTCGTCGAGGACCAGTTCCCCCTCCTGTTCGGCTCGGCCGCCGGCATCCTCCTCCTCACCACTGGCGGAATTGCCCTGGTGAGCAGAAGACTGCGCCGCCAGACCCACGGACTCGGCCCCACCGAGATGACCCGGATGTACGAACACCACGACGCCGTTCTGCACGCCGTGAGGGAAGGGGTGATCATCGTCGGCGGCGACGGGAGACTCCTGCTCGCCAACGACGAGGCGCGCCGGCTGCTCAACCTGCCCGCGGACATCGAGGGACGCCCGGTCGACGAGCTGGGCCTCGACCGGGACACCGTCGGGCTGCTGGTCTCCGGGCGGACCGTGACCGACAAGGTGCACCCCGTAGGCGACCGGCTGCTCGCGGTCAACCAGCGCTCGACGGACCAGGACGGCGGGCCGCCCGGCAGTGTGACGACGCTGCGTGACATGACCGAACTCCGGGCACTCACCGGCAGGGCCGACGTGGCACGCGGGCGGCTCAAGCTGCTGTACGACGCCGGCATGGAGATCGGGACCACCCTGGACGTGGTGCGCACCTGCGAGGAACTGGCGGAGTTCGCCTCTGCCCGCTTCGCGGACTACGTCACCGTCGACGTGTCGGAGGCCGTACTGCGCGGCGAGGAGCCGACGACCACGGGCGTGGGCATCGATGTCCGGCGCACCGCCTACCGGGGCCTCAGGGACGACGCGGGGCTCTACCCGCTCGGCTCGGTGATCCGCTGGGTGCCGACCACCCCTATGGAATCGGGACTGCTCAAGGGCCAGGCCGTCCTCGAAACGGACCTGGAGGCGTTCTCGGGGTGGCAGCGGCAGTACCCGGTACGCGCCCGGCAGTTCCTGTCGAGCGGAATCCACTCGATGATCACCGCCCCGCTGCGGGCCCGCGGCGTCGTCCTGGGGCTGGTCATCTTCTGGCGTTCGGCGAAGCCGGAACCCTTCGACGACGAGGAACTGTCACTCGCCGAAGAACTCGTCGCCCGCGCCGCTGTCAGCATCGACAACGCCCGGCGATACACCCGCGAGCACACCATGGCCGTGACCCTGCAGCGCAGCCTGCTGCCCCGCGGCCTCCCGGAGCAGAACGCCGTCGATGTCGCCTACCGCTATCTCCCCGCGCAGGCGGGGCTCAGCGGGCTCGGCGGTGTCGGCGGGGACTGGTTCGACATCATCCCGCTGCCCGGCGCCCGGGTCGCCCTCGTCGTCGGCGATGTCGTCGGACACGGGCTGCACGCCGCGGCCACCATGGGACGGCTGCGTACCGCGGTCCACAACTTCTCCGACCTCGATCTGCCGCCAGGCGAGCTGCTGTGGCACCTCGACGAACTCGTCGCCCGGATCGACCGGGACGAGGCGGCCGACAGCTCCGGAGTCGGTGTCACCGGCGCCACCTGCCTCTACGCGATCTACGATCCGGTCACTGGGCTCTGCACCATGGCGCGGGCCGGGCACCTCCAGCCGGTCATCGTCCAGCCCGACGGCACCACCGAATTCGCCGACGTACCCGGTGGTCCGCCGCTGGGACTCGGCGGACTGCCCTTCGAGACACTCGAAGTGCGGCTGCCCGAGGACAGCAGGCTGGTGCTCTACACGGACGGGCTCGTCGAGGAGCGGCACCGGGACATCGACGAAGGGCTGGCCCTGCTGCGCCGCACCCTCGCCGAGCACGCCGGCCGGTCCCCCGAGGACACCTGCGAGGCCGTCCTGCGTGCCCTCGTGCCCGTACCCGCCCGGGACGACATCGCGCTGCTCGTCGGCCGCACCCGCAGGCTGGATCGGGCCGACGTGGCCGAATGGGACGTACCGGCCGACCCGTCGGCGGTGTCCCGGATCCGGGCCGATGTGTCCGGCAGGCTGGCCGATTGGGAGCTGCCCGAGGAGGCGTTCACCACCGAACTGATCCTGAGCGAACTGGTCACCAACGCCATCCGCTACGCCGTCGGCCCCATCCGGGTGCGGCTGGTCCGTGACCGTTCGCTGATCTGCGAGGTGGCCGACCGCAGCAGCACCTCGCCCCATCTGCGGCAGGCCGCCTCCACCGACGAGGGAGGCCGGGGACTGTTCCTCGTCGCCCAGTTCGCCGACCGGTGGGGCACGCGCTACACCGGTGACGGCAAGGTCATCTGGACCGAACAGGCCATCGAGGACGCCCCGCCGCCCGGTGACTGACCCTCATGCGGCGCGGCTGTCAGTGCCCGGTGCGATGCTGCGTTGCATGGACGAACTCATGCGGCGCCGGGTGTACGGGGGCGACCACGAGGACCCCGACCCGGGGCCCCGGCCGGGCCGCCTCTACCGGGAACTGGTGGGCGGCCCGCTGGACGGGCTGCTGCTGGACGTGACGGGCTGGAAGACACCCGCCCTGCGCGAGGGCGCGGCGCTGGCCACCGAGATCGGAGCCTTCGGGCCGGGCGGGCGTGCGGCGTACGCGCCGCGGGCGGCGGCCCCCGACAAGTGGGACTGGCAGGGCGACATGCCCTGACGGGCGGCCTGAGAAACTGGTCGAACAACCATTCCGGCTTGTACAAAATATGCGCGGGCCCGGACGGTCGCCGGGCCCGCAGCGAACCGGGACTCGAACAGGGATGGTGTGGTGGGCACCGAGGAACGCCGAAGGGGAATACTCGAGACGGCCAGACGCGACGGGTCGGTCGACGTCAACCAACTGGCCGACCGGTTCCAGGTGGCCAGGGAGACCATCCGGCGCGACCTGCACACCCTGGAGGAACACGGGCTCGTCCGTCGTACGCACGGCGGTGCGTATCCCGTCGAGAGCGCCGGCTTCGAGACCACCCTGGCGATGCGGACCACCCATCACGTTCCGCAGAAGTCGCGGATCGCCGCGGCGGCCGCGGAGCTGCTCGGTGACGCGGAGACCGTCTTCGTCGACGAGGGCTTCACTCCGCAGCTCATTGCCGAGGCACTGCCGCGCGGCCGTCCGCTGACCGTGGTCACCGCGTCCCTGGCGGTGGCGACCGTTCTCGC
>DATCWZ010000269.1:0-3672 GCA_036566065.1 Streptomyces sp.
GCCAGCGGCGGCCGCCGGGGCCGCTGCCCCAGACGAACAGCTTGCGTCCGCGCAGCAGATCGGTGGACGTCTGGACGAGCCCGTTGCCGTCCCGGCCGAGGGAGGCGATCCAGCGGCGGGCGCCGTCGGGCACCTCGTAGAAGTAGTCGGCCGGATAGGCGCTGCGTGTCGGATACGTACGGTCGATGCCGCCGCTCTCCGGTACGGGAATCAGATTCAGCGTCCGCTCGTACGCGAAATACCACGCCTGGTCGGCCGGGGCCAGGACCCTGGTGCCGTCGTCCTCGGGGACGGCGATGTTGGACCACCAGTAGACCGGCGCGGGCCGCTGGTGCGGATTGCGGATCCGTACGCCGACATGCAGGAAGTCGGAGTCCTCGGGCAGCCACAGGTCCACCTGGAAGGGCAGGTCGCGCAGTCGCTCCCACTCCCAGAGCCTGACCATCTCACCGCCGTCGGGGGCGGGGACGCGCGCGGCGTGCACGGGGGCGCAGGAGAGGGTGGTGTGCCCGGTGGCGCCGATGTTCCACTCGATGCCGCCGGAGAACCAGGCGCCGTTGAGCGCGAAGTCGGCGGGCTGCGTCACGGGATTGCGGTAGAGCAGTTCCCGCCCGGTCGGCTTGTGGTGGAGGGAGTGGACGCGTCCGCCGTATCCCGGCAGGACGGTGGCGCGCAGCCGGCTGTTCTCGATGACGATGGCGTCGAGGGCGGTGGGGGTGCGGTCGCGGGCGTACCCGTCGAGGACGCGTACCGGAAGGACGGTGCGCAGTGGCTCGTGGCCGACCTGGCGTGCCATGTCGCGTGGCATCCCGGCCCGTTCGCGCTCGCCGACGGTGTGCATCTCGTCGAGCGGCCGCAGTGCGGGCAGCGGGTTCTCCGGGCCCAGTGGTGCTGTGGGCAGGGTCAGTACGGCACGTCGTACGGTCGTGGCCAAGGCAACCTCGCTCCCTCGCGCGGGCCGCCACAGATCCGGGCGCCCCCCGATGACCATGGAACACGCTGGACGGCGCCGGTGCCAGGGGCCCGGTTCTCAGAGTTCGGCAAAAGCCGCGACCACCAGGTCCGTGAGCAGGGCTCCTGCCGTTCCGTCGGGGTCCAGATCGGGGTCGTAAATGGTGATGTTGAGCCCGACGCAGCGGGGCGAGGAGACCAGTGTGCGCAGCAGCGGGCCGAGTTCACCGGGGAGGAGCCCGCCGTCGTCGGGGCTGTCCACGGCGGGCATCACGCTCGGATCGAGGACGTCGGCGTCGAAGTGGACCCAGAAGCCGTCGAGTGCGGGATGCTCCAGGCTCGTTACGGCGGCCCGGGCGAGGTCGGCGCCGTATTCCCTGATCTCGCCGACGGTGGCGTGCGGGATCTTCAGCGCGGCCAGTTCGGCGTGGTCGGTGTCATAGTCCCGCATGCCGAAGAGCCGGATGTCCTCGTCCCGGAGATAGGGCCTCAGGCCCTCCAGGTCGGTGAGGTCGGCCTGACCTCTGCCGGTGGACAGGGCCAGTTCCTCTCCGCCCGCGGCGCCGATGCGGGTGCTGTTGCCCGGGTGCCGGAAGTCGGCCGAGCCGTCGACGGCGGCGAGCCCGTAGCGTCCGATGCGGCGCAGGGCGAGGGTGGCGCCGAGCTGGATGGAGCAGTCGCCGCCGAGCACGACGGGGAACTCCCCTGCCCGGACGTGCCGTTCGATCCGGTCGGCGAGGGTACGGGTGTAGCGGGCGATGGCCGCGGCGTTGAAGACTCCGTCGCCCTCCCGCCAGTCGCCCCGGTCGTAGCGCGGAGGCACGACGACGCCGCCCTCGGCGGCGCCAAGGCGCCGCACGATGCGCTGCTCGCGCAGTGCGCCGGCGAGCTTGTAGCAGCCGGGCACGGTACCGGGGGCGGGCGGGCGCAGCCCGAGGTTGGAGGGGGCGTCGATGACCACGATTTTCCGCATGCGGTCCATCATGGCCGCGGCCGGGCCACGGGGAGTCGCAGGGTGCCGGTGTCCTGCGGGATGACGGTGACGGTGACCGGTTTGACGCCCCGGTTGCCGAAGTACGCGGTGTCGCTCGCCGCGATCACGAAGCGCAGCCGGTGCCCCGCCTCGTACCGGTGGACGATTCCCGGCAGTTCCACGGTGAAGGAGCGAGTGACGTCCGGCACCCTGACCGGTGCGACCAGCCGGTTCACCAGGTGCGTGGTGCCGTCGGGGGCCACGTCGTACAGCTTCGCGAACAGCACCAGCCTGTCGGCCGCGTCGCCACTGTTCCGGACCCGTTCCGCAGCCGGCGAGCTGACCCTCAGGGTGGCCTTCGGCGCGCCGACCACATCCAGGGCGGTGGTGAGCGGCCGGGTGGTCCAGCCGAGGCAGGTGCCCAGGGTGTCATACGGCGCCGGGTCGTCCAGGCCGATGAGCGGGGCCAGCGGGTTGGCGGAGTGGCTGCTCGGCAGGGGCAGGTTGGTGTACGGGCGGCTGCCGGGGGTGACCTGGGCGCGGGCGGTGACGAGCGTGCCGTCGCCGGAGAGGTAGAGGGTGCGGGAGAGCGCGGGCGGCGCCGCCGCGGTGCCGTAGCCGTCGGTCCAGTCGCGGTAGTAGGCGAACGCCGGGCCCGTGTCGGTGGTTTCGTGCCGCTGGAGGTAGCGGTCGAACCAGGCCAGGATGCGTTGGCCCGTATAGCTCGTGTCCAGGTTCCCCGCGGCGAGGTCGAGTTCGCCCGGTGCCTGTCCGCCGCTGTGTCCCCATGCCTGCCAGATCATCGCGGCGGGGGTGCCCAGTGCGGTGAGCGTCCGGTAGGTGGCGGTGGCCTCGTTGAGGTTGAACAGGGTGTCGGCCTGGCCCTGGATCAGGAGGGTGGGGGCTTTGACCCGGTCCAGGTAGGAGACCGGCGAAACGCCGCGCAGGTAGGCGACCATCGCGGCGGTTTCGGCGGCGGGGTAGCGGCCGGAGTTGAGCAGCCCGACCGTGTCGCAGAGCTTCGGCGCGAAGTGCAGGCAGCGCAGGCCTCCGATCCGGGACGGGTCCAGGCCGGGGGTGAGAACGAGCTCGCCCTCGCCCATCAGATAGAAGCCGTTGGTCCACTGCCAGGCGAAGGCGCCCGGAGGGTCTCCGGCGTTGTTCGGTGCCAGGGAGTACGCCAGGTCGTGCCAGGTGATCATCGGGACGAGCGCGTCCACGCGGTCGTCGACGGAGGCGGTGGCGAGCTGGACCGCGCCACCGTACGAGCCGCCGATCATGCCGACGCGCGGGTCACCGGGGGCGTCGCGGACGACGAAGTCGGCCTTCGTACCGTCGTCGGCCGCGCGGGTGCCGCCGAGGAAGTCGACGAGGCCGCTCGCCGCCCTGCCGTCGATGGCCGGATCGTCGAGCGTGATCAGGCAGGTGGACCTGCCGAATCCCAGGCCGGAGTAGACGAGGGCGGCGTAGCCACGGGCGGCGAAGGCCCGTCCGATGGCGTCGGTCGTGCCGTCGGACTTGCTGCCGCCGAACCCGTTGGTCGCCATGACCGCCGGGACCGGATGCCGCGCGTCGGCTCCGGCGGGCCGGTACAGGTCGGCGTCCACGGTGCAGGTCCGCTCCCCCGCCGGGACGGTGAACGTCAGCGGGGTGACGGCGTACGCGGCGGAACCGGCGGAGGCGGGTGCCGGGCCGAGCAGGGCCAGGGGCGCGGCGAGCGCCGCCCCCGCGAGGACCGCGAGTGGCTT
>DATCWZ010000272.1:0-19513 GCA_036566065.1 Streptomyces sp.
ACAGGGCCACCACCCGCGCCCGGGTGTGTGCGAGCTCCGACTCGGCGCGGTCCAGCAGATGCCCCAGCACCCGGCGGCCGCGTCCGACCAGCGCGTCGATCTCCGCCGCCCGCTCGTCCACCATGCGCTGCGGGCGCTCCATCGACGGCCGGGCCAGCGCCTGGGCCAGCCCCCGCTCCTCCCGGTCGAGCAGCCCCCGTACGGTCCGCAGCGCGCGGTCGCGCAACTGCCGCACCCGGTCCAGTTCCTCGCCCACGTCCGGCACGATCCGCTTCGCCGCGTCCGTGGGCGTCGACGCCCGTACATCCGCCACCAGATCGAGCAGCGGCGAGTCCGGCTCGTGTCCGATCGCCGAGACCACCGGCGTACGGCACGCGGCGACCGCCCGGATGAGCTGCTCGTCGGAGAACGGCAACAGGTCCTCGACGCTGCCGCCGCCCCGCGCGACGACGATGACGTCGACCTCGGGCAGCCCGTCGAGCTCCTTCACCGCCTGGACCACCTGACTGACAGCGTGCACACCCTGTACGGCGGTGTTGCGGACCTCGAAGCGCACCGCGGGCCACCGCCGCCGCGCGTTCTCCAGGACATCCCGCTCGGCCGCCGACGCCCGGCCGCAGACCAGCCCGATGAGCTGCGGAAGGAACGGCAGCGGCCGCTTGCGATCCAGCGCGAAGAGGCCCTCGGCGGCCAGCGACTTCTTCAGGAGTTCGAGACGGACCAGCAGTTCACCGATGCCGACCGGCCGTATGTCCGTGGCCCGCAGGGACAACTGCCCGCGCGGCGTGTACCACTCGGGCTTGGCGAGGATGACGACACGGGCGCCCTCCGACACCACATCGGCGATCCGGTCGAACACCTGCCGGAAGCAGGTGACGCTCACCGAGATGTCGTGCGACGGGTCACGCAGCGTCAGAAAGACCACCCCTGCGCCGGGCCGCCGGGACAACTGGGTGATCTGCCCCTCGACCCAGACCGCGCCGAGCCGGTCGATCCACCCCCCGATCAGGCGCGACACGTCGCCGACGGGCAGCGGGGCTTCCGGGGACGTAGTGAGAGCCATGCGAGCGAGAGTATCGGCCGACACTGACAACGCGACGGCTCCGACAAGGCGACGGCTCTGACAACGCCGACGACATGGCCGATGCCCCGCCTGTTCGGTACGGCCTTACGATGGGACCCATGACCGCAACGCCTGCACGCCGAGTCCTGCTCGCCGCACCCCGTGGCTACTGCGCCGGCGTGAATCGTGCCGTGATCGCCGTCGAGAAGGCCCTGGAGCAGTACGGGGCCCCGATCTACGTCCGCCACCAAATCGTGCACAACAAGTACGTCGTGCAGACGCTGGAGAAAAAGGGCGCGATCTTCGTTGACGCCACGGACGAGGTGCCCGAGGGCTCGATCGTGATGTTCTCGGCGCACGGCGTCGCGCCGGCCGTCCACGCCGAGGCCGCCGAGCGCAAGCTCACCACCATCGACGCGACGTGCCCTTTGGTCACCAAGGTCCACAAGGAAGCCGTCCGCTTCGCCAACGAGGACTACGACATCCTCCTGATCGGCCACGACGGCCACGAGGAAGTCATCGGCACGAGCGGCGAGGCGCCCGAGCACATCACGCTGGTCGACGGCCCCGAGGACGTCGCGAACGTCACCGTACGCGACGAGTCCAAGGTCGTCTGGCTCTCCCAGACCACGCTCTCCGTCGACGAGACGATGGAGACGGTCAACGCGCTGAAGGAAAGGTTCCCGCAGCTCGTCTCCCCGCCGAGCGACGACATCTGCTACGCCACGCAGAACCGCCAGGGCGCGGTGAAGAAGCTGGCCGAGGAGGCGCAGCTCGTCATCGTCGTCGGCTCCAAGAACTCGTCGAACTCGATCCGCATGGTCGAGGTGGCCCTGGACGCAGGCGCTCCTGCCGCGCACCTGGTGGACTTCGCCTCCGAGATCGACGAGGCATGGCTGGAGGGCGTCACGACGGTCGGTTTGACCTCGGGCGCCTCCGTCCCCGACATCCTCGTCAACGGCGTACTGGAATGGCTGGCCGAGCGGGGTTACAAGGACGTCGAGACGGTCAAGACCGCGAACGAGTCGATCACCTTCTCGCTGCCCAAGGAGCTCCGCCGCGACCTGCGGGCCGAGGCCGAAGCGCTCGCAGCCGAGACCCGCACGGCCGAGGCCATCGCAGCCGAATAGCGCCGGACGCGCGCCCCCCGTACGCCCCTCCGGCTTCCGCTTCCCGGCGCTGATTTCCTCTCCGGGAAGTGGTCCGGGGCGGCTGCCCGTACCGTGGAACTCATGGAGATCTTCGGCCTGGACATCGGCGGATCAGGAATCAAGGGCGCCCCCGTGGACCTGGAGCGCGGGGACCTTGCGCAGGAGCGTCACAAGGTGCTGACACCGCACCCCGCCACACCCGGCAGGGTGGCCGACGGCGTGGCCGAGGTCGTCAGGCACTTCGACTGGCAGGGACCCGTCGGCATCACGTTCCCGGGCGTCATCACCGGAGGGATCACCCGCACCGCGGCCAACGTCGACAAGGCATGGATCGACATGGACGCCCGCGGACTGCTCGCCGACCGGATCGGCCTGCCCGTCACGCTGCTCAACGACGCGGACGCCGCCGGAGTGGCGGAGATGGTGTACGGCGCGGGGCGCGGCCGCAAGGGCACGGTGATCGTACTGACGCTCGGTACGGGAATCGGCAGCGCGGTCTTCGTCGACGGGCACCTGCTGCCCAATACCGAACTCGGCCATCTGGAGCTGCACGGGCACGAAGCGGAGAAGCGCGCCTCCACGAAGGCCAAGGAGGACGAGGACCTGAGCTGGCACCACTGGGCGCACCGGGTCCAGAAGTATCTGCGGCACGTGGAGATGCTGTTCTCGCCCGAGCTGTTCATCATCGGGGGCGGGGTCAGCCGCAAGTCGGAGAAGTTCCTGCCGCTGATCGAACGCGTACGCGCCGAAATGGTCCCGGCGGAGCTGCAGAACAACGCGGGCATCGTGGGCGCGGCCATGGCGGCGGCGACGAAGTAGCCGCTGGGCTCGTTCTACGGACGGGGGCGGCGAAGCTGGCGTCTGCGCTGCCGCATGTCCCGGATCTTGCGTACGGTGGCGATGAGCCCGGCGATGAGCGTGCCCCCGTACAGCCAGCCGGCATGTACGGCGAGCGCCGTGACCAGCGCCATCGTCTGCCCGCCGAAGCCGCTGGGGCCGCCGGAAATGGGGATGACGCCGACGGCGAAGGCGATCGGCACACTGATCGGCGCCGTGACCAGGTCGGCAGGCCGCACCCAGAGCGCGGTCAGTGCGCTGACCGGCAGGAACAGCACCCCGTAGACGACCTCGGAGCTGTCCAGGAGCAGCCGGTCCAGGCAGGCCAGTACGAACATGGTGAGCGCGGCGAACAGCCCCGCGCCGATCCCAGTGAGCCGGGGGCTGGGAAACTTGCGCAGCGCGAGCACCAGGGGCGCGACCGCGGCGGGCCGGGACGCGGGCGGGATCACCGGGTAGACGGCGGCCTCACCGAGGGTGGCCTGCGGGGACAGCGGGGCCTGCTGAGGCTGCCTGCGCTGCGGGGGACGAGTCCTGGGCTGCTCCACCCGGACAACGTAGGTCGCGGGGCAGTCTCTTTCCGGCGATGGACACGCGCTTTGGCCGACCTTGGCACTCCGTTCGACACCACACGGACGAAAGCGGACCTGATCGGCGCGCCTGATCGACCCCGTACCGCACCGGTGACAGGCCGCCCGGCCCCGCCCGTAAACTGGAGAATCGGTCCGCTCCCCATCCTCACTCCAGGAAGTCGCCAACGTGTCGCTCACGATCGGAATCGTCGGTCTGCCGAATGTCGGCAAGTCGACCCTGTTCAACGCCCTGACCAAGAACGACGTGCTGGCGGCCAACTACCCGTTCGCCACGATCGAGCCGAACGTGGGCGTCGTCGGCGTGCCCGACCCCCGGCTGGGCCGGCTCGCCGAGCTCTACTCCTCCCAGAAGGTCATCCCGGCCACCGTGAACTTCGTCGACATCGCGGGCATCGTGCGCGGCGCGAGCGAGGGCGAGGGCCTGGGCAACAAGTTCCTCGCGAACATCCGCGAGTCCGACGCGATCTGCCAGGTCATCCGGGCCTTCAAGGACGACAACGTCGTCCACGTCGACGGCAAGGTCTCGCCCAAGGACGACATCGAGACGATCAATACCGAGCTGATCCTGGCCGACCTCCAGTCCGTGGAGAAGGCCCTCCCGCGCCTGACGAAGGAGTCCCGCCTCCAGAAGGAGAAGGTCGCCGTCCTGGCCGCGGTCGAGGAGGCCCGGAAGATCCTCGACGCGGGCGACACCCTCTTTTCCAGGGGCATCACCGCAAGCACGGAGATGGGCCACCTGCTGCACGAGCTGCACCTGCTCACCACGAAGCCCTTCCTGTACGTGTTCAACGTCGACGAGGACGAGCTGACCGACGAGGACTTCAAGAACGAGCAGCGCGCCCTGGTCGCCCCGGCCGAGGCCATCTTCCTCGACGCCAAGATCGAGTCCGAGCTGATCGAACTGGACGACGACGAGGCCCTGGAACTGCTCCAGGCCATGGGCCAGGGAGAGCCCGGCCTGGCCACCCTCGGCCGCGTCGGCTTCGACACCCTGGGCCTGCAGACCTACCTCACGGCAGGCCCGAAGGAAGCCCGCGCCTGGACCATCAAGAAGGGCGCCACGGCCCCCGAGGCAGCCGGTGTGATCCACACCGACTTTCAGAAGGGCTTCATCAAGGCGGAGATCGTCTCCTTCGAAGACCTGATCGAAACAGGCTCGGTCCCCGAGGCCCGAGCCAAGGGCAAGGCCCGCATGGAGGGGAAGGACTACGTGATGCAGGACGGCGACGTGGTGGAGTTCCGCTTCAACGTCTAGTACGTCCGGCGAAAGGCCGCCTGACCTGCGGCGGAGTGGGCTGGGCGGCCCTGGGACCGGCGACGTGATCGGCTACGGCCTCGCCGCCCCCGGCGATACCAACGCGGCCGGCGAACCCATCGAGCGCATCGGCCAGGTCCACCCCTTCGCCAAGGGCATGGGTATTGCGGCTCCGCAGATCGGCATCGGCCGTACCGCCGCAGTGGTCATGCCACCCGGCGAGGCCCCCGCCATCATCCTGCTCAACCCCAAGATTACTGACCGGTCGGACAAGACGGACGAGCAGTGCGAGGGCCGCCTGAGCTTCTCCGACGTCCGGGGCCTGGTCCACCGCCCCTGCTCGTCGGACAGATCACGCGGGTTGCGCACGTTGCCGAACACGAACTCCGCGGTCCGCCGTGTGCCGCGCCAGATGATCTCCTTCTCGGGGACGAGCCGGCCCTCCCTGACCCCGAACTCCTCCCACAGCCATACCCGGCGCACCCCGGCCTTGTCCTCACCGGCGGCGGCGTCCAGGAGGGGCTCGGTGTCCAGGTCGGACAGGTGCAGCGAGAAGGCCGGGTCGCTCTCGCCGCCCTCGGCCCGCAACTCGGTGGGAAACTCGCCCTGCAGGGCGCGCATCCGGTCGATGACCTTCCGGCCCACGGGCACGGTCCGCGACCGTACGGAGCCGTGGCTGAGGGCGGTGAGCCGGGCCCCGGTGAGCCGGCGCAGCGCGGGTACGTCGGGGGCGAGCGCCGCCAGCAGCAGAGTCTTGACGAACCGGTCGTCGGCGAGGAAGTCCGGGTGGTCCTCCCGGCCGTACTTCTCCAGCAGATGGGCGCGGGCCCTGGTGTGGAACCGCTGGGCGGCCTCCGACTCGTGCTTCAGCTTGTCGGTGAACGCGGCCCCTGTCCCGTCGATCAGGACGTCCCACAGGTCTCCGAGCGGGATCAGCTGCCCGAGCTCGGCGTCGGCGTTCTTCTCCAGGAGCTGCTGGACGAGCTTGAGCCCGGTGCGTTCACGCTGGAGCGCCCCGGACACGGCGACCAGCACGTTCAGCAGGGCGGGCGAGAGCGGGTAGACGGTACGGAAGTCGTCCCAGCTGGCGTTGGTGGCCCCGCCGTCGTCCAGCAGGACGTCCTTGACCAGTGGATTGACCCTCTCGACACTGGCGAAGGCCACGTCCAGGACACTCTGCTGCCCCGGCCTGGGCCTGAGTACCGGGTCAGTGTGGCGCGGCGGGTGGCGGTCCGGTGGGGAGCCGGGCCGCGGAACGTCATCGGCAGCCCGTGCTGCCGAGAACCTTGTCCGTGTAGTCCCCGGGTGGCTGCGCGAGCCACATCGACGATTTCTCGTCCCAGGTCCAGTACACCCTCCCGTTGTACCTCTTGATGGACTCGCGTTGCAGTACCTGCTCGTTCGTCATGTTCTTGTCGTTGGGCCACTTCCCGCCGACCTTGTGCGTGTCCAGGTACTGCCGTGCCGCGGCTGAGTGCGTTGTGAACAACGCGATGCCGGCGGCGACGTTGGCGCGCCAGTTCCAGCGCTCGTCGCACGTGGCCGGTTTCGGGCCGCACAGCTGCATGATCCCCACGTCGCCACCGGGGCCCAGTACGGGCAGGCCACTCTTGCGGAACTGCTGCATCCCGCTCTCGTGACAGGCGATTTTCGCGGCATCGGTCGTTGAGCCCCCGCACGCTTTGTGCACCTCGGAGAAGGGCGGGTTCGTGCCGATGATCTTGACCCGCGTCTCGGCCCTCAGAACACTTCCGGCGTACGTCACCGAAACACCGATCCGTACGTCACCTCCCCTGTACCCCTGGAACTGCGGCAGCCAGACGCCTCCCACCAGGCCGTTCGCCTGGTCGAAATAGACGCAGGACACCCCCGCGCTCGCGCACGTCCCCGCTTGGCGCGGTTCGACGATTTCGATGAACCAGTTGAACGCCGTTCGGGGGGTGGGGTCGGGTGCGACGCCGACGATCCGCGCCTGGCACTTGATGGCGGGCATGGTGGGTGTGGCGTCGATGGCGAATTCCTGGCCCGGTACCGGCACATCGATCACCAGGACCGGGGTGCCCGCGTTCGGTGTCACGGCGGCGGGTTGCGCAAGAGCGGCAGGGGCGAGAAGTTGTGCGTTCCTCGCCAGTGAGACGTCTGCCAGAACGGTGCTTCCCAGGACGGACTCGGTCACAGCGCATTACCTCTTCATGGATCAGGTCGTGGCAGGCCCGGAGCCCGTACGGCATCCGGGCCTCTGCCCTGTATGGCTATGCGCCGCCGGCGCGGCCGTCCGCGGAGGCGGCGGCGGGGGTGGGGGTGGAGGTGGAAGAGACGGTGACCCCGGTGTCGGACGAGGAGACCGAGATCTTCCCGGGGAGTGCGACCGAGGTGGCGAAGATGTCCTTGTAGATCTTGGCTTTCGGGTTGTCGGCGTCGGTAACGATCTTCTGCCCGAGGGCCTCGCGGCTGTTGTCGAGATCACGCTGACGGACGGCCTGGGTCTGAAGTCCGTTCGAATAGATGTCGAGGGCTTCGCCCTGCCCGAGGACGGCGTCGACGATGACCCCGTCGGTACGCATGACGATCTTGTCGACGTTGGTGATGACGCCGGGAACCGTGAACTTGTTGCCCGTCTCGTCCTGGTAGGTGGAGCTGATCTTGCGCCAGCGCAGATAGCGGTCATTCGTGCCGATCTCCCGGTCTTCGACCATGGGCGGCTGAACCAGCGTGTCCTTGTAGTCGAAGATCGTGGAGAGCTGTTCCAGCACGATCTTGCGCAGATCCGGCCGACGCTCGGGCTTGATGTACGCGGAGAGGAGCTGGTCGAGCCCGGACAGCGGTACCTCCCGCACGGACTCGCCGTAGCCGTTCCAGAACGCCACGCGGACATCGACCAGGTGCAGGATGGTGACGTGTTCCTGGTTCATCTGCCGGAACGCGAAGTTCAGGGTGCGCCCCACGTTGATGTTCTCCAGCTGCCGGGTGATCGCGGTCTCCTCGCCGCTCGTGGTCTTCACCTCCTCCGAGGTGTTCACCTGCACCTCGCGCTTGGCCGACGCCTTGGCCGCGTGCTTGTTGACCGAGGAGCTCATGTTCTTGGCGAACTGCTCGCGCTGGGATGCGGTGGCGCCCTTGACGCCGCCGCTGACCTTGGCACTGGCGAAGCCCCAGGAGCCCTCCGCTTCCGCTTCGACGTGCCATTCCAGGCTCTTCTGGTTGGCCTCCTTGTCCGAGTTCTCGTGCTGAATGGTGTTCTCGAAGTCGTCGGCGCTCGACTTGGTGAACGAGTCGAGCACGCTGGAGGCCGACTTGCTGTCGGTCTCGGTCTTTCGGTACGTCTTGATGCTGATGGTGGTCTTCTCACCCGGCAGCAGGCTGAAGGTCTTCACGGTCCGGCCCGCGCCGTACTGGCCCAGGAATGACGAGAACCGGTACATCTCAACCAGCGCGATCTGCGGCTGCGCTCTGGGAGGCTCGGTCGGTTCGGGCTGCTGCGGGAGCGGGTCCGGCAGGAAGTCGTACGCGTACTCACCCCACAGGGTGCGGCGCACCGTCAGTCGTCGGCCCGCCGAGAGCATCTCGGTGACATGCCCGATGTCCAGGTCGGTGATCTCCGGCTGGGTCCGCTGGCTGCCCAGCGCGGACCCCGACAGCACCGCACCGCGCAGGGCGTACGGCAGATGCGTCTGCGCGGACGGACCGGAGGTGTCGGCCACGGTCTCCTCGCCGGTGCCGCCCTGGGCCATGCCCACTCCGCCGCCGGGCGTGCCGGGCGTGGTGCCTGCCTCGGTGAGCGGCTGAAGACTGGGCGCGGCCTGTCCGCTGCGCAGCCCCTTGGCCAGCACGCTCGTGGTCGCGGTGTCGAGAGCGCCGAGACTGGCTGCGACCGCGCTGTGGGTGGCGAACAGCCCCGCGTGGGTGGCGGCCGGGTTCTTGATCCCGGGAAAGGTCTTGAGGTCCCCGGTCCGCAGGAGGGTGGCGACGTCAGTCGCGGTGATCCCTGCCAGTCGCTGCGTGGGCGTGCGTTCCGGAACCTTGAACGCCTCCGGGACGAACCAGTTGTCGGGGTCGTCCAGGTCGAGCGCGATGATGTTGCGCCCGCTGTACGAGGTGGGTTCCGGCACGTTGTAGCTGAGGATCGAAGCCCTGCCATTCGGGTCAAACTTTGAGATCGGCTCAGCCACAACGGACTCCTTTGAGCGGTTGACCCCTGTTCGCGGGGGTGTGTATGCCTATGCCGCTACAAGTAACCCTTTGCGACCATGCTGAAGGCCACTGGGCGGGTGATTGCCGGGCTGCTCGGCTCAGCGCAGTGACGCGCGCCCGGTCACAGGCCGACCCGTTGCGGCTCGCGTCGCACCGGCGCGTCACCGCACGCCGCTCGGGCGGATCGGCGCGGAGCCGGGGGCGGATGCCGGGGTGAGCCGCTGGGACCGTCCTGCGTAGATTCGGTAATGGACCCCGGTCGCCGGGGTGTTCGTTCCGCCGAGGAGGCACGTCCATGCCCAAGCACCCGACCGGACTTCCCATGGACCACGGAGACTGGGGCGTGCCCTACCAGCCGGCCGAGTTCCACGATCTCGACCGTACGGCGATACCCCTGACCGGCAAGTCACCGGCCCCCGCGCTGGTCGAGTTCGTCGCGGAATTGATCACGGCGGAAGGGCCGATCCACGAGGACGTGTTCTTCCTGCATGTGCGGGAAGTCCTGCATCTGACCTCCCTCCCCGCGACGAAGAAGAAGCGGGTCACCGCCGCGCTGGAGCAACTGGTCGAGGCGGGTAGTATCGCGTTCGACGGCGCCTTCTACGACGTGCCCGGCCGCCCCTGCCGCTACGCCCGCCGGCCCCTGCCCGGCCTGGTGCAGCGCCCGATGGAACGCGTCGCTCCGGCGGAACGCCAACTGGCCCTCATCGGGCTGATAAACGACGAGCCGGGGCGCTCCTTCGACGAGATCGTGCCCGAAGCCGTCCACTTCTTCGGCTGGACCATGAGCAAGCGCGGGGTGAAGTCCGCCCTGGCGTCCGACCTCTACCGCCTGCGCGACCAGGGACGCATCACTGGGTGGCCGGATGCCCTGGTGGTTCAGGAAGGTTCCTGACCTCGCCGACGGCCGCCTGACCTGCACGCTCCACGCTGTCACCCACATGAAGGACATACCCGCGGTATTGCTCCCCGCCGGACCGGGCCGCCCTAGCCTGCTTCCACTGCTTGCCTACTGAGGGAGTGAGGAAGCATGGACGTTGCGGTGGCCGGTGCCGTCGAGAATCCCGCCGACCCTGGGACCAGGTTCCTGCGCTGCTTCGGGCGCCAGGTGAAACTGCTGCGCGAGGCCGCAGGGCTCACCCGCGCGGAGCTCGGGGCCAGCGTGGGGTACGGAGACCAGCACATCGCCTCGGTGGAACAGGGGAGACGCATCCCGCGGCCCGAGATGGTCGACGCGATCGACCAGGTTGTGGGCGGGCGCGGGGTGTTGGTCGCGATGAAGGGGGAGGTGGAGCGGGCGCGGTATCCGTCGTTCTTCCGGGAGTTCGTACGGCTGGAGGCCGAGGCAGTCGAACTCCACGCGTACGACGCGCAGGTGGTGAACGGGCTGCTGCAAAGCAGTGAGTACGCACGTGCGGTGTTCGCCATGTGGCGGCCGCTTCTCGGCGAGGACACCATCGAGCAGGGGGTGGCGGCGCGGCTGGATCGCCAGAAGATCTTTGCCAAGAGGCCGTCACCGCTGCTGAGCTTCGTGATCGAGGAGTCGGCTGTACGGAGGCCACTCGGAGGACGCCAGGTCCTTCGCAGCCAGCTGGAGCAGTTGCTGATCGTTGGCCGCCTGCGGAACGTGGAGATTCAGATCATGCCGACAGACCGGGACGAGCATGCCGGTCTTTCCGGACCGTTCACGTTGATACTGACCAAGGACCAGCGGAGGATGGGCTACGTGGAGGCGCAAAGCCAAAGCGTCGTGTGCTCGGAGCCTGCGAAGGTTCAGGCACTCGAGTCCACTTACGGCGTCCTGCGGGCACAAGCTCTGACCCCGAAGGAGTCGTTGGCCCAGATCGAGAAGCTGTTGGGAGAGTTGTGACAAAGAACGTCGACGGGACAGCGGAGCTGACCTGGACGAAGAGTAGCTACAGCGCCGGTGACGGCGGGCAGTGCGTGGAGGTGGCGGCGGCTGTTGCGAATACCTCTGTGCTTGTCCGCGACTCCAAGCGGGCCGACGGGCCGATCCTGACTGTCGGGAGCGCGGAATGGGACCAGTTCGTACGGATGGCTGCGAACGCCTGACGTACTGAGGACCGTGAACCAAGACGCGGGTGGGGGCCGGGGTGCCGGACCCCACCCGCGCCCATGCGTACGCCTACTCGGCGGCCTTCTTGCGGCCGCCCCGCTTCCGGTTGGGACGCCAGGCGGGCGGCGCGCGTTGTTCGCACGAGGCTGGCCCGCCGGGCGGTGGCTGTGGTGCGGCCGCAGGTGTGGGTGGTGGACGACACCGGGTTCCCGAAGGACGGGACGTCTTCGCCCGGGGTGGCCAGGCAGTATTCCGGCACTTTGGGCAAGGCCGGGAATTGTCCGATAGGGGTCGGTGCGCATGCGGCGACCGACACCGCTTCGTGTCCGTTGTCCTGGCGGTTGTTCCTGCCCAGCAACTGGGACCAGCCGGAGGCTGTCGGACCGTCGGGCCCGCTGACGTCGTTGTCCGAGGGGAATCCGCCGCAAGCCTCGATGGGGGACTCGGGACGACTGTGGCCGGTGTTTCAGACCTTGACGACCTCTATGGAAGGGCCGCACAGGAGCGTCAGGTCCTCGGGGTCGGAAGTGAGGACGGTGGCCGGCTGGGGTGCGGTGCGGGCGATGGCTGCGAAGGCGGCGTCGATGGCGTACTTGTGGCCGTGGAGACGGTGGGTGCGCAGGAGGGCGGCGGCCTGGTCGGTGATCTCCTTGGTGACGTCGTGAACGTCGACGCGGGAAAGAACCCACCTGATGCGGGCTGGGTGGATGCGCTCGTAGTCGGCCTCAAGGGTGGTCATGGCGCTGGTGGCTACGCGGATGCCCTCCTCCGATGCCGCCTGGACCAGAGCTACGACGGTGCGGTCTTTGCGGTAGAGCTTGGAGAGTCCTTCGCTGTCGAGCAGCAGGGTGCCGGGCATCAGGCGGCGGCCCCGCCGACCTGTCGGTGGTCATGGCGCAGCAGCGCGCGGGCGGCCTCGACCTCCTCGCGGGTGAGCTCGTCGTTGTCGGTCTGGAAGTCGGCGACGATCTCCCGAAGCTTGTCCATGGCGACCCGTTGTTCGAGGGCCTCGGCGACGTACGCGGAGAAACCGCCGGGGCCGACGTGGGCGCGTACGGCCTCGGCGAGGTCCTCGGGCAGGCTGACCGAATACTTCCTGCTACTGCTCATGGTTCCGATCCTACCTATGGTCGCAAGTCTTCAGGTGCGAATGGAGAAGGCGCGGCGAGGGGAGGTCGGCGCTCCACCCTTGCGGGATGCCCGACCTGTCCGCAGGCAATCCGCAGGACACCCGTAAACGGCCATCGGAGGCCAACGCAATTGCTGGCTGGTTTTTCCCGTGCTGGGATTGCGTGCAGCGCCCGTGCTGGATTGTGAGCCGGTGCTGGGTGTGGCTCATTGCGGGCGAGGTCCTTTTGACGTCTCGGGGTTGAGAAACCGTATTCCTGTCGATCGTGAAGGCGATACCGTCCGGTGCGTGATCCGGGGCGAGACTGACTCGCTAGCGCTCGGTGTAGTGGCCGTAGACGCGGGCGATCTCCAGCACGTCACCACTCACCCGGTACACGAGGCGGTGTTCCTCGGTGATACGCCGCGAGCACCAGCCCTTGAGTGCGCCTTTCAGCATCTCGGGCTTTCCGATGCCGTTGCTGTCATCGGGGTTGCGCTGGGTATCCGCGATCAGGGTATTGATGCGCTTGAGGCTGCGCCGGTCGGTCATGGCCCACTGCGCGTACTGCTCCCATGCGCGGGTGGAGAACATGACCTTCACTCCGCGGCCTCCGGGTCGATCAGGTCGCGCACACTGCCGCGTCCGGCGTCCAGCTCAGCAACGGACTCCATCAGCTCAGCAGCGGTGCGCGCGTTGCCGAGCAGGTACATGGTCTCCGTCCACGCTTCGTAGTCGGACTCTGCCATGAGGACGGCGTTCCCCTGTTTGGAGGCGATCCGCACCGGTGCGTGATCGTCGTTGACCTTCTTCAGCAGCGGGAAGAAGTCCCTCCGCGCCTCGGTTCCGGTGATCGTCATTGCTGTTGTCCGTTCGCTCCGCCGCCTGTAATGGTACTGAAAAGCGTACATGACCAGTACGGATTTCGGTACCAGAGAGTCCAGTGGCTGCTCATCCCAGCCAAGATCACCCGATTAGGCGCCATGGACCGAAGCAGTGGTGGGTTTGCTCGAAGGCTACATGCTAACATTCTTGTTACTAACATCGATGTTAGTAACAACGGAGGTCGATCGGCGTGGTGGATTTCGTGGGCCGTCGGCAGGAGCTGGCGACACTGGAGCGAGAACTGCAGAAGGTGGCGGCAGGGGTTGGCGGGGAGCGGCCCGGTCGTTGCGTGATGTTGCGTGGGCGGCGCCGGGTGGGCAAGTCGCGATTGGTCGAGCGGTTTGCGGAGCGCTCCGGAGCTCCGTTCTTGTTCTACGCGGCGACCGGTGCGTCCCCCAGGATTGATCTGGCACGGTTGGCCCGGGACGCCCAGGCGTCGACGCTGCAGTTGGCGGGGTTGGTGGCAGCCGCACGGCCGGAGAGCTGGGACGCCGCGTTCGATGTGCTGGCTGCGGCGCTGCCCGCCGACCGGGCGAGCGTACTGGTCATCGACGAGGTGCCGTACCTGATGGACGCCGATGGAGCCTTTGAGGGGATGCTGCAACGGGGCTGGGATCGGGTATTGGAGACCAAGCCAGTGCTGCTGGTCCTCATCGGTTCCGATCTGTCGATGATGGAGGCTCTGAACAGCTATGGACGCCCCTTCCACCAGCGTGGCCGGGAGATGGTGCTGGGACCGCTGAACCCTGCCGAAGTGGGGCAGATGCTCGGGCTGGATCCAGCGGAAGCCTTCGATGCCGCACTGGTCACTGGCGGGCTACCGCTGATCTGCGCGGAGTGGCCGCGGGGCGCGGGGCTGTGGGACTTCCTTGGTGAGGCGCTGAGCGACCCGGTCTCAGCCCTGCTGGTGTCTGCCGAGCGTTCGCTGGCTGCCGAATTTCCCCCGCAGGCCCAGGCGCGTACGGTGCTGGCGGCCATCGGCAGTGGTGAGCGGACCTTTTCCAACATCGCTCGTGCAGCCGGCGGGATCGGGGCCACGCCGCTGCAGCGAGCGCTGGAGCTGCTCACGGATAAGCGGATCGTCGCTGCGGAGCTGCCCGTATCGCTGCGTCCGTCGAAGGATCGCCGCTACCGGGTGACAGATCCGTACCTGCGGTTTTGGCTGCACCTGCTCGGCCCCGCCATGGAGGAGATCGAGCGGGGGCGGGGTGATCTGACCTTGGCGCGGATCCGGGAGAGCTGGACCAGTTGGCGTGGCCGGGCGGTTGAGCCCCTCATCCGTGAGGCGCTCGCCCGGATACTGCCTGACGACCAGCTCTCCGCCGCCCCCGCGGTGGGCGGCTACTGGACCCGCACCAACGACATCGAGATCGACATCATTGGCGCGGACCGTGCACCCGTTGCCAAGGAGCTGTATTTCCTCGGCTCCATCAAGTGGCTGGAGCAGTCGCCCTTCGACCGGCACGACCTGGCAGCTCTCCATCGACACCGGGCCGCTCTCACCGACGAACCCGTTCCGATCGTGGCGGTCTCGCGCAGCGGCGTCGAATCTCCGGGTCTCGATGCCACCTACGGCCCCGGTGATTTGCTGACCGCTTGGCCACTGTGATGCCGCGCACTTGTCGCTGTGTCAACTCCTGTTCGGTACGCGCGATCTGCGTGATCGTGCAACCCTGTGCCCGGCAAAGCGCCCCTGTGGCAGCATGAAGGGTTCGGGTCCCATCGCAGCCGAGTCTCTGGGGGTCAGCCATGGCAATGGTGAAATGTCGTGAGTGCGGCGAGCGCGTGTCGGACAGCGCCAGGAGTTGTCCTCACTGTGGTAAAGAGTCGCCGGGTGGTGTGACGCAACTGGAGATCAAGAGGGTTTCAAGGCTGTCCGGCGCCCTTGTGCCGATGGCGGTCTGGATCGACTCCAATCACGTGGGAACGCTCGGTTCGGGGAAGAGCCTCACGCTCACCGTGACGCCGGGGGTCCACCGCGTCGAGTGTGGCTTTCAGCAGGCGCACACCAAGGACGGCGCGGAGGAGTTCGACGTTCCTGCCGGACGACGTCTCGTGATCGTCGTGAGTCCGAGCAGATGGAACGGGAAGCCGAGCTTCAGCGCGGAGCTGGAGTAGGCCCTACTGTGACGCGGCGGCTCGGATCCTCACTCGCAGCGCGGATCCGAGCACGCCGATGCAGCTCATCGCGGGGCAGACCCACCAGTCCCCTGGTTCCGGCCCGCCCTTCCATGTGAAGGCGAACACGGCCCAGACGAGGCCGAACATGTAGCCGCCGAACAGTCCGAGGTAGGGCGCCCATTCGGGATCGCCGCCTCTGGGACCTCGTGACGGCGTGAGGTAGAAGCAGCCTGCCACCGCGACGGCGCCGAAGGCACCGGACCACAGCAGCAACTCCTTCAGCCCGCCACCCTGACCGGGAGAGAACTGAGATCCTGCCCAGATCTGGGTCACAAAGGACGCCAAGGCGTAGAGAATGACCCACGCTATGGCGATCCGCCGGGTCCCCGTTACTTTCAGCGTTCGTGGTCCGAACCAGTCCTGCGAGCGGTTGAACACCGCCGCCGCCGTAGCGGCCGTACTTCTGCCGAAGCTCCACCATGCCCACAGAGCATTCAGTACGAGGAACGTTGAGACCACGAGAGAAGGTGATCCGAACACCAGCCCCAGCAGCCACGCTTCGGCTGAGTCCGGCGTAGGTATCGTCATCGTGTTCTGACCTTCAGTGATGCCGTGCCCGTATCGCGCTCAAGCGCCGCGAGTATCCCCATGCTGTGATGCTAGAGCCAAGCGAGTTCCTGGCGGGTGTGTTTGGGTCCTGAGCATGGACGTGCGATTGAGCTCGGAAGAGTACGACCGGACATTGCCGCGGAAGCGGGTCGCCGCCGGTGTTCTGTTTTTCGATGTGGAGGGACGGGTGCTGCTGGTGGACCCGGTCTACCTTTGACCTTGGCCAGTGCTCCGGCGTTTACGCCGGGGGTGAGGGCCATCTCAGCATTGCACTGGCCGGGCCGTGGGCACGGGTCCGCGGTGTCTCCCTCAGCCCGTGGGGTGCTTCTGGTTCTCGATGTATTGGCGTACGTCGGTCAGGGGCGTGCCGCCGCAGGTTCCGGCGAAGTAGGAGCCGGACCAGAAGCGACCGCCCCGCAGATACCGGCGCACGTGAGCGTCATACTCCTTGCGCAGCAGCCGGGCGGATACACCCTTGAGGCTGTTGACCAGCTTGGAAAGCTGAACCTTGGGCGGGTAGTGCACGAGCAGGTGGACATGATCTTCTTCGCCGTTGAACTGCTTCAGCTCGGCCTCGAAGTCGGCGCACACCTCCCGCATGACCTCCTCGCAGCGCGTCAGCATGGCGTCCGTCATGGCATTGTGCCGGTACTTCGTGACGAACACCAAATGCGCATGCAGGTCGCAGACAACTGCAGCTTCGGTACAGCTTCCGCGTGTACCCGGACGCCGGCCAGCGCTCGGCGCTGGCAAGGGCGTTCGGGTGCGCTCGGGTTGTCTTCAACGACGCGCTCCGCGTCCGCGAGGACGCCCGCACGGCCGGGCTGCCGTTCGTCACGTTCGGTGAGCTGTCCAAGCGGCTCACGGCGTCGAAGAAGACACCGGAACGAGCCTGGCTCGGCGAGGTGTCCGCAGTGATCCTCCAGCAGTCCCTCAGGGACCTGGACACCGCGTACCGGAACTTCTTCGACTCCCTCAAGGGGAAGCGGCCGAAAATGGGGGCGCCCCGTTTCAAGAGCCGCAAGGACAACCGGCAGGCCGTGCGGTTCACCGCAAACGCTGGATGGAAGATCACCTCTGGCGGAAAGCTGCGCCTGCCGAAGATCGGCGACGTGACCGTGAAGTGGTCCCGTTCCCTGCCCTGTGTTCCGTCCACGGTGAGCGTGGTCAAGGACGCGGCCGGACGGTACTTCGCGAGCTTCGTCGTGGAGACCGAGCCCGGCGAGGTGATGCCCAGGGCCACGGCAGAGGTCGGCATCGACCTGGGGCTGACACACTTCGCGATCCTCTCCGACGGCACGAAGATCCAATCTCCCCGATTCCTTCGCCGGGCCGGGAAAAAGCTCAAGCGGGAACAGCGTCGCCTGTCCCGCAAGGCCAAGGGCTCCAACAACCGCACGAAGGCCCGCATCAAGGTCGCCCGCGCTCACGCGCGGGTCTGTGATGCCCGGCGCGAGTTCCACCACCAGCTCTCCACCAAGTTGATCCGCGACAACCAAGCCATCGCGGTGGAAGACCTGTGTGCCAAGGGGCTCGCCCGGACCAGGCTGGCCAAGTCCGTGTACGACGCCGGATGGTCGGCGTTCGTGAACATGCTGGAATACAAGGCCGCCCGGTACGGGCGCACCCTCGTGAAGATCGGCCGGTTCGAGCCGACCTCTCAGGTGTGCTCGCAGTGCGGCGTCAAGGACGGTCCCAAGCCCCTGCATGTCCGGGAGTGGGAGTGCAAGGCGTGCGGGGCCGTTCTCGATCGGGACGTCAACGCGGCGGTCAACGTCGCCAGGGCCGCCGGACTGGCGGTATCAGCCTGTCGAGCGCGGGTAAGGCCAGGACTCGTCCCGGCACAGCGCGAAGAAGCAGGAACCCACTCGAAGGCGAGCCGGACATCCGGCAGCCAGGCGGGGATCGCCCTCCTTTAGGTGGGCGAGGATGTCAAAAGCCGCTGTGGGAGATCCCTGGCGGTGCGGTGGAGCGGGACGAGTCTCCTCCTCGTGCGGGTGCCGTACGGGAGGTCGAGGAGGAACTGGGGCTGACGTGGGAGCCGGGGCGGCTCCTCGGTGTGGACTGGCGCGGGCCGTGGGCAGGGCGCAGTGAGGGCCTGGCCTATGTGTTCGATGGTGGGGTGCTCAGTGGGGCTCGGCTGGCGGGGATGCGCTTGCAGGCGGAGGAACTCGGGCGGATGGAGTTCGTCGCGGTCGACCGGGTCCGGGAGCGACTGACGGAGCGGCTCGCGGCGCGGGTGGTGGCGTGTGCGCGGGCCCGGGAGCAGGGAGTGACGGTGTAGGTGGACGTGCGCGCTGATGCCCCGACGGGTGGCGGGTGAACTCCCGCCACCCCGTCGAGGCTCTCAGCAGACGCTACCTGTGGCCGGCCAGGACGCTCACTTGACGATCGCGACCGGGGCGTCCCAGGCGCTGCGGTCCACGGTGATCGTGTAACCGCCGTGCTTCTCCTTGCTGTTGACCATGTACTGGTGGCCGCGGCTGTGGTTGGTGAACTGTTTGGAACCCCAAGGCCAGTCCGTGGTCGTTGTGTTCTTCTTGTCCCAGAGCGCGTACCAGAGGTTGCCCGGCAGGTCCGTCTTGTCCTTGGCCGTGGCGATGGCCTTGGCGCTGGAGCTGCTGAAGCCGTAGAAACCGCTGCGGTAGGTCTTGCCGCGCAGTGTCTTGCTGAAGGAGCGCACATACGTCAGGACGGCGTCGTTGCACGACTTGTTGGTGATGTCGTACGGCTCGAGGTCGAGGTAGATCGGGCTACCTGTCTTGATTCCGAGGGCCGACGCCTTGGCCACCGCGTCCTTGGCATCGCTCGCTCCGAGGGAGCGGGCCGTGGAGGCCGTGAACTTTTCGGGATTCGCACTCTTCTGGCAGGGTGGCTGGGCTCCGACATACAGCGGAATGAGCTTCCAGCCGACCGAGTTGACCGACTTGACCCATGACGCGGTCAGATTCGGCTGGGCACATCCCCGGTTCTTGCCACCGATATAGACGGCAGCCGCGCCGTAGTACCCCGTGTGCCAGGCTTTCATCGCCTTGAGCGACGGCGCCGTGCAGGTGTCGAATGCACGGCCGGTGTACGTCTTCTGCGCGGGCCATGCCGTGGCCGCGGATGACGTCGTTGCCGCAAATCCGGCGCCTGCGGCGACAGCGGCTCCCACCGTCGCCCACGCGATGTAGCGGCCCTTCTTGGAAAGCCGATGACTGGACAATCCCCACCCCAATTCGTGTGTGACGCGGCGGCGACAGCCGGCGCGCCTGGAGAAGGACACGCATGCTGCGGCACGGCACAACCGAGGTACGGATGAGCGGGGGCACACGCATCGTTCTCGCTCCGAGAACCGGAGCCGATCGCACAATGCGACCGCATGATGCTGATCTGTACGGGCAGAATAGACCGCACATGACGGAGTCAGGTACGGAAACTGTCCGAATGACTGATCCTTTACGAACCCATGAGATGAAGTCGTCGGCGAGGCCGCGCGGGTTGGGGGCCTCGGTCCGGCGGGCGATCGCCCCGTGGTACTCCGGCTCGTGGGCGATCAGGCGGGGTTCGGGAGGGTGGGTGGGCGAGTGGGGCTTGGGATGTGGGGGGTGGTGGGGGCGTACTGGGCGGCCTGGGCGTCG